>JBBTXJ010000073.1:0-8550 GCA_038062335.1 Patescibacteria group bacterium
ATATTCAGGCATCGTATAATAATACGATTATTACCATCGCTGATTCGGCCGGGAAGGTGCGGGGGTGGTCATCCGCGGGAGTAGTAGGATTTAAAGGACCCAAGAAAGCAACGCCTTTTGCGGCTTCAATGATTGTAAAGAATGTGGCGGAAAAAGTGGCGCCGTACGGAGTAAAAGATCTGCATGTTTTTGTGAAAGGTATTGGCGGGGGTCGTGAGGGCGCTATTCGCGCGCTGAACGCCAATGGATTTTTTGTGAAAACTATTAAAGATAGCACGCCGCTACCACATAACGGTTGTCGGCCTCCTAAACCACGACGCGTTTAATATGGCTCGTATTTCACAACGAACGTGTAAAGTGTGTCGACGACTTGGCACGTCTGTGTGCGGCCGAGAGCGTTGCGCGTTGCGTCGTCGCGCCACGCCGCCCGGTCAGCATGGCACACAGATGAAACGGGGTGGCGGTAGCTCGACATCGGGGTTTGGTTTTCAGTTGCAAGAGAAGCAGAAAGCTCGCCATCTCTATGGGCTTATGGAGCGACAGTTCCGCAATTACGTCGCGCGCGCGGCGGACATTAAGGGTGACACCGGTCTATTACTTAAGGAATTATTGGAACGCCGTCTTGATAACGTGGTGTATCGTCTTGGTTTTGTCAAGACGCGCGCGGCGGCCCGACAGCTGGTTGGGCACGGACATGTTGAAGTGAATGGCAAACATCTGGATATTCCTTCGTATCATGTGAAAGACGGAGATATCGTGCAGGTGAAACCGTCAAAACGCGACACGAAACTGTTCGACAGCATTCGGGTAGGACTTGCGACGCGCGAGACGTCGAGCTGGTTGCGGCTTGATCCCGCAACGTGGAGTGGCACCGTGCTGGGGAAACCAAACGAAGAGGAGCTGAAGGCGCTCTTCGATCCGCGACCAATTATTGAATTTTATTCACGCTAACTTTATGGAGAAATTACTCCTTCCTTCAACCGTACAAATTTTGGATGGAGACACCCCGAACCGGGGTCGGATTGTCATTGCGCCGTGCTACCACGGCTATGGCACCACGATTGGCAACGCATTGCGCCGCGTGCTGTTATCGTCATTGCCGGGCGCTGCCGTGACGGCAGTCAAGATAAAGGGAACACAGCACGAGTTTTCATCCATCAATGGGGTGAAAGAGGATGTGCTGGATATCACGCTGAACCTGAAGCGCGTGCGTTTGCGCGTGTTTTCAGAAGAGCCGGTCATCGTGCGATTGCATGCAAAAGGTGAGGGTCCGGTGACGGCGGGTCAGATCGAAGCCACCTCCGATGTTGAGATTGTGAGCAAGGATATAGTGATTGCCACCATTACCGACCCCAAGGCCGAACTTGACCTTGAGCTCACGGTACAGCAAGGTCGCGGGTATGTGCCGGTTGAAGAACGGAAGCATCAGGATATGGATATAGGTACCATTGCGATTGACGCACTCTACACACCCATTGCCGATGTCGGGTATTCGGTTAATTTTACGCGTGTCGGTGATGTTACGAACTATGAGAAGTTGATTCTTGATATTGAAACAGATGGCACGATGACGCCAAAAGATGCATTGCATCAAACCGTTGAGATTGTGATGGACCACTTGCGCATTATTCAGGGCGGTCTTGATGGCGAGGGACTTGCGGCTGAAGCGACCCCGTCAATTGAGGAATTAGAGCGCGAGACGGAGGAGAAGGTGGAAGAAAAGGAAGCAGAAGAAAAGGAAGATGTCAAAGCCGAAGAAGAGGTGGAAGATGTGTCTTTTCAACCTGAAATTGTTGCGGCTGAAGACGAGGACGATAAAGATAAGGAAGAATAAGTATGCGACACCTCAAGAAAAAAGTAACGCTTGATAGGAAGGCGGGCCCACGCAAGGCCCTGCTTCGGGGTTTGACCGAAAGCGTTATTTTGTATGAGAAAGTGAAGACCACACAAGCAAAGGCGGAAGCGGTGCAACCGTTCGTTGAACGTATGATTACCGTGAGTAAAAAGGGAACGCTCACCGCGCGTCGCGTGTTGGTGCGGGAATTGTATACCGATAACGCGGTGCAGAAGTGCATGGACGTGCTGGGGCCGCGCTACCGCGATCGCGTTGGCGGCTACACGCGTATTGTGAAATTGGGGGACCGAAAAGGCGACAACGCCGCGGTGGTGCAAATTGAACTGGTATAGTATGACATCAAAAACATTTACTATCGATGCAACAGGGCGAGCCGCGGGACGCGTGGCAACCGAGGTGGCCTTGTTGTTGCGCGGGAAAAACGATCCCCAGTTTGCGCCGCACATCCTATCAGAAAATCGGGTGCGCGTGGTGAACACGAGCAAACTGAAATTTACGGGCAAGAAACTGGAAAAAAATTTGGTGTACTCGCACTCCGGCTATCCGGGCGGCTTGAAGGAGATCCCGTTGAAAGATGTTTTTGCCAAGGATAGCAGAAAGGTTCTGCGCGCGACGGTTTCAAAAATGCTGCCTAAAAATAAATTGCGCAAACCGATGATGAAACATTTAACGATTGAACCATAGAAAGTATGACTACTATTGTTCAGCAAGAATTTATTCGTGCCGTGGGACGACGCAAAACCGCCGCCGCGCGGGTGCGCTTGATCCCGAGTGGTGCCGGCCTCATTACCGTGAACGGTCGGCCTTTTGAATCATATTTTCCGTTATTGGTATTACAAGAAATTGTGCGAGCGCCACTCAAGGCCGTGGGAGAATCCGGTAACTTTGATGTATCGGTGAAGGTTGCTGGCGGCGGCTTGCATGGGCAAGCGGAAGCTGTGCGTCACGGTATCGCGCGCGCGCTGGTGAAATGGAACGCCGATGGACGCAAAACATTAAAAGCCGAAGGGTTTCTTCGTCGCGACCCGCGCGCCAAGGAGCGTAAGAAACCGGGTCTGAAGCGCGCCCGTCGCGCCCCGCAGTGGTCAAAACGTTAGGCAGATGCTACACTAGGTGCCGTGCTATGGCTTCAGTTGCTCGCAATACGGCATACATGACGTTTGCATCCATTGGGCAGAAAATCCTGTCCTTTTTGTATTTCACCTTTATCGCGCGGATGGTGGGAGCCGAGGATACGGGCAAATATTTTCTCGCGCTTGCGTTCACCACCATTTTTGCGGTCATCACGGACTTTGGCCTTTCGCCGAGTTTGAATAGGGAAGTGGCGCGCAAGCCCGAAGAAGCGTCAAAACATCTCGGTTCGGTGCTCGCGGTGAAAACACTTTTTATTGCCGGCACGTATGTTGTCATGATGATTGCGGCGTATCTGTTGAACTATTCTGATGAAATGCGGCTTTTGATTGCGCTCTCCGGCATCACCATGATTTTTGACTCCATTCATTTGTCATTGTATGCCGTGTTGCGCGGATTGCGTAAATTGAAATATGAAGCCGTTGGCATTGTCATGAGTCAGTTTACCACGCTCTGCATCGGCACCGTCGCGCTTTTGCTTGGTCAGCCGCTCCTGTGGCTTATCATCGCGTTTATTGTTTCGAGTTTTTTGAACGTTTTGTACGCCTCGTATATACTGCGGCATAAAGCGCATGTGCGAATCACGCTCGGGTGGCATGGGCCGCTCATTAAATCCCTGCTCGCGATTGCTTTTCCCTTCGCCCTTGCCGGTATTTTCGCGCGCGTGTATTCGTATAGCGACACCGTGTTTCTTTCCAAATTAGCCGGAGACATCGCGGTCGGCTGGTACAGTATTCCCAACAAAATAACCTTTGCATTTCAATTCATTCCGCTTGCGTTGTCCGCCGCGTTGTATCCGCGCATGAGCGAGGCGTTTGTGTGCGATCGCGCGCATCTCGCGTATTTGTTTGAACGCGCGATGAAATATCTGATTATCGTGGCGATGCCGCTTGCCGTATTTTTGGGCGTCCTTGCACCAGAAATTATTCTCACTATTTACACGGCTGAATACGCGTCGGCCATTGTGCCGATGCAGATTTTGTTGGCGAGTCTTATTTTTGCGTTTATTGATTTCCCGGTCGGGTCACTGCTGAACGGCTGTAATCGGCAGGGCAGGCAAACCACGGCCATGGGCGTCGCGATGGTAGTGAACGTGGCGGCAAACATCATGCTCATTCCATCGTACGGCGTGGTCGGCGCCGCTATTGCGGCAGTATGTGGTAACGTGACGCTTTTTGTTGTTGGCTATTTGTTTGTTCCAAAAATCGCCGTAATTCATCATAGCCGCCTGCTCGGCTGGGCGCTTATCGCCGGTCTGCTCGCGGGCGCGCTCGGCGTTTTGATGTGGCTCGCGAAGAGCATCGTCCCGTGGTATCTTACGCTGGTAATCGGGGGCGTGTTATACTGTGGTGGGCTCTTCGTAACGGGTCTCGTCAAAACCGAGGAGATTCGCTATCTTTTGAATCGCGTGAAAGCATAGTTTTTATGAGACATCTTTTGTTAACTGTTGAATATCCTCCGCAAAAAGGCGGCATCGCCACCTACATTCAGAATGAGGTTGCCGAAATGCGCAAAGCGGGCGAAGAAGTGTGGGTGGCCGCCGAACCGCTCGGTGAGGATGATGTAGAAACCAAAGAAAATAAAAACGACCCGCATCTGCGGCGGGTGCCGTTCTTTTTTCGTTTTATTTTTCCGCGCTGGTTGCGACTGGCGTGGTATTTGTTTCGGGATTTAAAACGCGGTTCCTATGATTTTCTTATTGTCCATCATGTCCTGCCGATGGGGCAGGTGGCGTGGCTCATTAAAAAATTGAGAAAGATTCCGTACGTGGTGCACGTTCACGGGTTGGATGTGTCGCTTGCAAAACAAAAACGCATCAAACGCTGGTGGGCGCGGAAAGTGCTTGGCGGCGCGCATCTCGTGGTGGCGAACAGCGATTTCGCGCGCAAACAAACCGAAGGATTTCCCGTGCGCCGTGTGGTGGTGGCGTATCCGTGTCCCAATACTAATTTGATTGGCGCGAAGGTTACTGATGACCAACTGTATGGGATACGGAATCGTTTGGTGCTGGGGAACCGCAAAGTGCTCCTGTCGGTTGCGCGCTTAGTGAAGCGTAAGGGATTGCAAACGATTGCCGAGGCATTGCCGGAGGTGCTGAAAGCGGATCCGGGGATCGTGTGGTGTGTGATTGGATTGGGAGATTATGCGGGCGATTTGAGCAAGATTATCAATAAATACGATTTACATTACGCCACGCGGTTTGTTGGCAAGGTGGCTGATGAGGATTTGGCGGCGTGGTATACCTTGTGCGATGTGTTTGCGATGCCTTCCATCCAAATTGGGCCGGATGTGGAGGGGTGGGGGATCGTGTATCTGGAAGCCGGACTGTTTGCGAAACCCGTGATTGCCGGCAAAGTGGGCGGTTGTCCGGAGGCCGTGATTGATGGTAAAACAGGATTGCTTGTGGACGGTGAAAAAACGGAAGCGGTGCGCGATGCGATTTTGAAACTGATGAAAGACGAGGGGTTGCGAAAGCAGCTTGGCGAGGCGGCAAAAAAACGCACCGAGAAGGAATTCACATGGGAGGCGCAGGTTAAGAAAGTGCTTGATGCGTTGAAGAAGGGGTGAGTGGCTCGGGGCACGCCCGCTTCGGAGACACTCGTCGTTCGCCCCTGCGAGGCGAACGCTCGTCGATTCTCGCCCTCGCTCTCCCTCGCTTCGCTCGGGATCCATGCCCGCTCGGGCTGTGAAACGCTCCTCAGTCGGGCATGCCCCTGCGCCACAGTATCACCGGTATGTTATGTATTGTAATTCCAGTCTACAATCACGCGGAGGCACTCGGGGAGTGCCTTTCTTCGTTATGTGCGCAAACCGTGCGGCCGGATCGCGTGGTGATTGTGGACGACGGGAGTGTGGACAATCCGGAACCAATTGCGCGTGCGTGGGAAAATAAACTGCCCATAATTTTTGTTCGGCAAGAAAATCGCGGCGCCGCCGCCGCCCGGAATAGGGGATTTGCCGTCATTGCGAGAAGCGTCCCTGACGCGACGAAGCAATCCCGCGATGGAGAGGACTTCATTATCTTCCTCGACGCCGACATTACCATGCGTCCGGATTGTTTAGAAAAAATGCAGCGCGCGCTGGACGAAAACACGGAAGCGTCATACGCATACTGCTCGTTCAAATTTGGTTTTAAAACATTCGCATGCGGCCCGTTCGATCCAGAGCGTCTTCTGCAAATGCCGTATATTATGACTTCGAGTTTAATTCGCGTAAAAAATTTCCCCGGCTTTGACGAATCACTTAAAAAATTTCAGGATTGGGATCTGTGGCTCACTATGCTTGAGCACGGAAAAACCGGCGTGTGGATTCCGGAAATATTATTGTACGCCGAGCCGCGCAAAAGTGGTATGAGTTCTTGGCTCCCGTCATTCGTTCACAAAATTCCCTGGCCACTCTTCGGCTGGATGCCGCGCGAAGTGCGACGATATCGCGAGGCGAAGCGGATTATTAAAGAGAAACACTCACTGTAATGTCATCTCGAGCAAGGCGCTCCTAGCGCCGAGTCGAGAGATATAATAAAAAAAGTGCCTCCGTACATCACGTGACGTACGGAGGCAAACCCCAGTTACAAGACCACCCTCTTTCTGGTGCGTAAGTGCTCCGTGGCCTTTGGAGCACAGAGGCATCTCTTCTCTACAGTGAGAAGAGGACGCATCCGTGTCACCGCACCTTCATCAGTTGGCGGTACGCCATCCCTCTGGGGTGAGACGGCGGTTTTTACAGGGTTTAGTCTATCACAATCAAGAAGATTTGTCAAGTGCTGGAAGGCGAGAAGTAAGTAAAACAGCTAAAATAAGCGAAATTCCATACACGTGAAATAGAGCGGGGGAGGTGAGGGTGGCGACAAGAAGAAATACCAGTACGCTTGCGCCGAGCACATTCCTGTGGTGTTTCCACAAGAGCCAAAAAATAAGTCCGAGGAAAAAGAGAGCGGCAATAATGCCAAATTCAACGGTCAATTCAAGGTATCCCCAATCAAGATGCGGCGTCGTTAATTCTTTTTGTAAGAATGGATTGTAGTAGGTAACTGTTGCGCCGAGTCCCTCGCCCAAAACTGGGCTGTTTTTTATTTTTTGCATAAGGTGTGGGAGTATCGCCGCGCGCGCAGAGGCGCTTGCTTCTGATTCCGGATCAATGATGCCACGCGACTGTTTCGTCAAAAATTCAAAACCAAACGATGTGCCACGCGATGCGACGAGATTGATGACGGAATATTCAGCAAGTGAAACGACGCCGATAAGAATAAGTGTGAGCAAAACTTTTTTCCACGGTAATTTCCAAGCCATGATGATGGTTGCGGGAATAATTGCGAGAAAATAAATGCGGGAGAAATTGATGGTGGGGACGAGGAGGATGGCAACGAGAAGCAACCAGCGTAACGGTGTCATTCCGAGCGAAGCGAGCCGAAGGCGAGTGGAGTCGAGGAATCTAATTGGTGAGATCCTTCGACTCAGCTCGAGGCGATCCTCGCTCAAGATGACATAACATACATACGGCACAAGCGCCGTCAAAAATAAATGCAACGGTGTCACAATGCGATAAAATCCAAATCCTGTGCTCGTTGCTTTGCCAGCAACCCAATCGCGCCACCACGTATAGAATGGACCGTGAATTTCTTGTAAACCGGATGAAAAAAGAAAAAGTGTAATGAGAGATAAAATTGCGGCCCCCAGAAATGAACCGAGGATGAGGCCAACCATTCTGTCATCCCGAACTTGTTTCGGGATCTCCAAATTCTGAAACGAGTCCATGACAAGTTTTGGAGATGCTGAAATAAATTCAGCATGACATTTATCTATAAAATCACGGAGTGGATACCACAACGCCAAATACAAAAACGGAATCGCATCGGCAATAATCGATTTTACGTCATGTCCATTGCGATAGCCGTTATACGCCGCAAGCGCAACAGCCGCGAGAATAATGAGATAAAAAAACGTGAACGGTGTTTTTAATTTCGTCACCAGTGCCCGCGCACGGATCGTATGATACAGCCATGCAACCAGCGCTACCGCAAGCGTCAAAAGCCGCAGTGACAATCCGCGCCATTCAAACAAATGGCCGCTTGAGTCGAGCAGGAGTTCAAGTACCATCGGAACGAGCACATACTGCGGTTTCCAAAACGCACACGCAAGGGCAGTGCCAAGTAGAATAAAAAATAAAATTGGCCGGAGCGGCTCAACAAAAAACGAAAGAAGCGACAACCCATGAAGCGTCAAAAAGGCGCTGGCAAAGAAAAATGTGTAGCGGATAACGCGTGACATATTTTATTCCAAACGGCTTCCAACGAATGACGGATACCCTCGCAAAAACGCCTCTGCGTCAAGTTCTTTTTTGCCTTCAATCTGGAGGCGGTCCACAATGATGACGCCGGTTCCGCAGGCGATGGCGAGCTGGTTATCGGGAGTGAGGAATGGGGTGCTTGGAACGGTATGAGATCCCTCGACTTCGCTCGGCTTCGCCTCGCTTTGCTCGGGATGACCGCCCTTGTGCCTCACAAGGGCGGTCATTTTCAACCCTTTCCCGGTCCACCTCGTAAAAATACCCGGCCCTGGGCGCTA
>JBBTXJ010000074.1:0-1451 GCA_038062335.1 Patescibacteria group bacterium
AGCACTTTGAGATAAGGAACATATATGCCGATGGTACATCGTTTCTGGTGGGGAACGGATGAGAATGCGCAGGTCGTCATTCTTGACTTGCAGTCAAAGTCAACGCCGCGCATTGCGAGCGCGTGCCGCAGTCGCGTGCAGAACGCTCTATGATGTCTGGGGTATCCAAGGAGCAAACGGCGCTGTGGGAGATTGTGAAAAAGGGATAAACCGGGCGGCTTCTTGACTACTAATCGCGTTCTGCTTTTTGGGAGTCAAAACCCTTTACTACTGTCAGGAGGATTCATGGACGGAACGTTCTGTATTGTTGCCCAAGGTGGTGGCATGGTGGCCGCATATCATGCTGGGGTGATTCGAGCACTGAAGGAGTTGTTTGGATTTGCGATGGTGCATCGCATTATCGCGAATTCAGGCGCGGCAGCGAACTTTGCTTATGTGGTAAGCGGACAAGAGCGCCACATAGAGCCGATGTGGCGTGATCTGGTACAGTCTGGACAGTTTGTCAGCTCCCTGTGGCACCTACACCGCCGCGGCGTCATGAACATCGATTTTCTTGTTGACGATGAAATACGCAAGCGGTATCCGCTTGATGTACGGGCTCTTATGGAAAGCAGGATTGAGCTGGAAATCGGCGTAACCCACGCGGTGACAGGACAGTCGGTGTATTTCCAAAAAACAGACGCCATCGATTTCTATGAATTGCTCCGCGCGAGCTGCGCAGTGCCGTACTTCTACGGCAAGTATGTTCTGTTAGATGGAAAGTACTGGTGCGACGGCACGATTGGAAGTTGCACTGGCATAGAGCAAGCATCAAATGAACGCAATATCCTACTGATCCTTACAAGACCGCCGCGACCGATCAAAAAACTCACATTGCTCCGTAAAATACTCCGTTATTTCCTGTTGAGCGCTGAGTATTCAGGACTGCAAGAAGCGGTGTGGAATATGCCCGCGCAATTTAACCATATGATGCGTGAAATCGCACGTATGGGAGAATGGAAGAATATGGCCGTGATCCGACCCAAGCAGAAACTGCCGATTATGCGGATCGACACAAGCGTGAGGCGGTTAAACGCCACCATACAACAGGGATACGACGATACCACAGCGCAGATCGGAATCTTGGAGAAATTTTTGAAGCGATGCGGCCCTTGATGATTCACGCTGACACAAGATAACGCCCCGGTTCGCGCATGCGACCGAGGCTCCAAGTTTATTCGGGTGTCCCATCGCGAAAGTCAAGAAACAGGCCGAGCGCGCACGCGCACTCGGCCATTTTTCTTTTTGTCGCGTACCCCGATCAATCAGAGGAACTTTTTCTTATTCCTAAAATAACGGCGTACGCCGTTATTTTAGGAATAAGAAGTGATTGTGTGGCGTACTCTAATCAACCTCCGCGATCCCCTCCTTGTCCATGAAATACGTCTCAACGGCGAGGTCGGGAAATTTTT
>JBBTXJ010000075.1:0-6782 GCA_038062335.1 Patescibacteria group bacterium
CAAAGAGGTCGGCGGATTTGTGTTCGCCAAAAACAACGGTACGATGGAGGAGCTGGAATACTTCATTAAAGAAGAAAAATTGCCCGTAATTGTGGGCTGGTTTGATGAAGACGGCGACCACTATTGCGTGGTGGTGAACATCACGGACAAAAATATCATCCTGGTTGATCCGGACAACACCAAACAACCGGAGCGTTGGCTCTCCCGCGAGGTGTTCCCTCGCGTCTGGTTTGATTTTGTCGGCCCTGAAAATAAAATCGTTTCGTGGGGATGGTATATGGTGGTCACGTTCGAAAAAAAGAAATTCAAGGTCAAGGGCGGATACTATTACTAAGTGAGCAATTTTTTTCGTTTGATGCGAAGACTATTCATCACCACGCTCACACTCGATAACGCCATCGCCGCGGCGGCAATGATCGGATTCAAGAGCGCGAATGCGGCGAGTGGAATCGCGGCCGCGTTATAGAAAAACGCCCAGAACAAATTCTGTTTAATAACGCGGAATGTGAAACGCGACAGCGCAATCGCCTCCACCACTTTTGCGGGATGACCTTTCACGAGCACGAGATGCCCGGCTTCAATCGCAATGTCGGTGCCCGTGCCAATCGCGATGCCCAAATCCGCCTGCGCGAGTGACGGTGCATCGTTGATGCCATCGCCAACAAACGCCACTTTCTTTCCTTTTTTCTGTAATTCTTTCACTTTCTCAACTTTATCCTCCGGCATCACGCGAGCGAAAACCGTGTCAATCCCGACCTGCTCCCCAATCGCCTCCGCCGTGCGTTCGTTGTCGCCAGTAATCATCGCGGTCTCAATGCCTTGTTTTTTGAGCGCCGCGACCGCATCCCGCGCATCTGCCTTGAGCGTGTCTGCGATAGCAACCAAACCCAAGAGTTCATTATTCCGAGCAACCGCAATCACCGTCTTTGCCTCCTGCTCCAATTTTTGGAGCGACGAATCAATTGCCGTGGTGCTCTGGCTTGTCACAAACGCAGGGCGCCCCACGCGCACCGTCGCGCCATCCGCCACACCCTCAACACCTTGCCCCGTCACACTCTTAAAACCTTTCACCTCAAACAATTTTATCCCCTTCTCTTCTGCCGCGCGAACAATCGCTTGCGCGAGCGGATGCTCGGACAACTTTTCAACGCTTGCCGCAACACGCAACACCTCATCCGCGTGCGATCCATTCACCGACGCCACGTCCGTCACGCGCGGCTTCCCTTCCGTGAGCGTGCCGGTTTTATCAAACAGAACCACGTCAATGTGTTTCGCGCGCTCAAACGATTCGCCGTTCTTTATTAAGATGCCGCGCTCGGCGCCCAAACCCGTTCCCACCATAATGGCAGTCGGCGTTGCGAGGCCTAATGCGCACGGACACGCAATCACAAGCACCGCAATCGCCGGAATGAAACTCGCCGTCATATCGCCCGTGACGAGATACCATACAACAAACGTCGCCACCGCGATCACCAAAACAATCGGCACAAACACGCCGGAAATTCTATCCGCCAATTTCTGGATTGGCGCCTTTTTTGTCTGCGCATCGGCAACCATCTTTGCAATCTGCGCCAGCACCGTGTCCGCACCAATTTTTTTGGCAATCATTTTGACGGCGCCGTTGATATTCACGGTCGCGCCATACACTATATCGCCCTCGCCCTTGGACACCGGCATACTCTCGCCAGTCAACATAGATTCATCAACGTTTGTTGCGCCGCTTACCACCTCGCCATCAACCGGAATTTTTTCTCCGGGTTTCACGAGTAACGTATCTCCAACCTCAACTTGTTCAACCGGCATCTCAATTTCTTTTCCGCCACGAATCACCCGCGCGGTCTTGGCGCCCAACTCCAACAACTTCCGCACCGCCGCGCTCGCCTGGCCCGTGCTTCGCGCCTCAAAAAACTTGCCGAGCAGAATGAGCGCGGTAATAATCGCGCCGATTTCAAAGTACACATCCTCCGCGCCGCGTATCATCGCCCAGACGCTATAGAGCAACGCCGCGAGCGTGCCGAGCGAAATCAGCGTATCCATGCCGGGCGCCAGATGCCGCACGTCTTTCAGCATGCCGCGATGGAATTGCCAGCCGATGCCAAGAATAACCGCGGTGCTTAACGCCACAACCAGCCACATGGACAGCGCGTATCCGTATACCTCTTGCCCAAACTCAATACCGGTCATGCCGATCACCGCGGTTGGCGCCGAGAGCGCGAGCGCCCAAATCGCTTTCTTTTTTGCGCCAGCCACCTCACCGTGATGCATATGCTCTTCCTTGTCATTGCGAGGAAGAGCCCCTGGCGATGACGAAGCAATCCCATGATCATCATGGCGCATTTCCCCGTGTCCGGAACCGGCTGGCATTTCCATCTCATACCCAATACTCTTTACTGCCTTCGCCATGTCCTCATGCGATGCCTTTGTTTCGTCATACGTCACGCTCGCCTGCTTCAACGCAAAATTCACCGAGGCGTCCGTAACACCCGGCACTTTTTTGAGCGCGCGCTCATTCTTCACCACGCAACTCGCGCAATGCATTCCTTTAATACCAAATGTTGTTGTCTTCATAGAACTATAATACTCTATCCGCTGATTTTAGCGAACCCTATAAAGATGAGTGTGAAGATGGCGGTCATCAAGACGGGCGCCGCGTCCGAGATGTAATTCTTCTTTTGAGGGTGAAATCCTTTCAGAAGCAACGAATTCATAACGACCGAAACCGAGCTCAAGGCCATCGCGAGACCGGCGAGTTCAGGACGGAGAACGATACCGATACTCGTGAAAACCCGAGCCGCAATCGGAATACCCGCCACATTATAGAACAGAGCAAAGAACAAGTTTTGTCTGACCTTGCCCATAGTCTTTCTGCTTAATTTGATAGCGTTGATCACATCAAGCAGATCATTCTTGATAATGACAATTCCGCCCGTCTCCATCGCTACATCCGTTCCGCTTCCCATGGCGATCCCAACATCGGCTTGAGCCAATGCCGGACTGTCGTTGATCCCGTCGCCCACCATGGCGACACGCAAACCTTTTTCTTGGAGTTTCTTGACCTCGTTCGCTTTGTCCTGCGGCAGGACTTCAGCCAAGACATTCGCAATCCCAACTTGTTTCGCAATCGCCTGCGCGGTTCGTTGATTATCACCCGTAATCATATAAACCTGTATCTTCATCTTTTCCAACTGCCTTACCGCTTCGGATGATGTGTCTTTCAAGACGTCGGCTGCCGCAATGATGCCGAGCAACCGTTCTTTCGTCGCCAGCAACATCGCCGTCTTCCCGGCTTCTTCAAGGCGCTCCAACTTCCGTTCGGCTTTCGTAAGATCATGATTCAATTGCGCCATAAGCCTCCGATTTCCGATATAGTATTCTGTCTCACCAATCTGTCCTACAACACCATGTCCGGGAATGGCTTGGAAGTTCTTCACATCTCCCATCACCACCCCCTCTTCTTTCGCATATTCGTAGATGCTTTCAGCAAGCGGGTGTTCAGACGTTTTTTCAAGACCTCCGGCAATGGCAAGCAGATCCTCTTCATCCATATCGGACAATGAGACGATGTCCGTCACCTCTGGCTTTCCTTTGGTAAGCGTACCCGTTTTGTCGAAGACGACCACGTTGATGTGCGACGTCGCCTCAAGCGGTTCGCCACCTTTAATGAGGATACCGTGTTCCGCGCCCTTTCCTGTTCCAACCATCACCGCCGTCGGCGTTCCCAAACCGAGCGCGCACGGACAGGCGATTACGATCACGGACACGAACGCGAGTAGCGCGAAGCTCAACGATGCGCCGAGGAGGAAGTACCAGATCGCAAACGTCGCGATCGCGATCCCGATGACCGCAGGAACGAACCATGCGGAAATGCGATCCGCGTACGCTTGGATCGGCGCTTTCGATCCCTGCGCATCCTCAATAAGACGGACGATCTGCGCCAAGGCCGTTTCCGAACCGACTTTCGTCGCCGTGAACTCAAAACTTCCATTTTTGTTTAACGTAGAACCGATCACCGTATCCCCTTCTTTCTTTTCAACCGGGATGCTCTCACCCGTCAGCATTGACTCGTCCACGGACGAACTTCCCTGAATCACCACACCGTCAACCGGAACTTTTTCGCCGGGACGGACAACAACCACATCGCCGTGCACGACCTGCTCAACCGGGATGTCGGCCGTGGCGTCACCGCGTTTTACGCGAGCGGTCTTGGCTTGCAAGCCCATCAACTTTTTGATGGCATCGCTCGTTTTCCCTTTCGCCCGCGCTTCCAGCCATTTCCCCATGAGCACGAATGTAATAAGGAAGACGCTCACTTCAAAATACAAATCCGGAATCTTCGCGCCCATCGGCGCCCAGACCGATCCGGCCTGCGCGACATATCGGATGAACTCAAACACGCTGTAGAAGATCGCGGTGCTCGTGCCGATGGCGATCAAACTGTCCATGTTGAACGTTTTCATCTTCAAGCTTGACCACGCCCCTTTATAGAAGCCCGCGCCGAGGATGAACTGTACGGGCAGGGCCAGCAACAGTGAAATGAACCCCATGCGCGGGAGAATCTGTTCGCGGAACGGCAGAAACGATAAGAAATCTAAAAGCATGAAGTAGAGCAGAGGCACGCTGAACGCGAGTCCGACCAAGAATTTCTTACGGTACGCCGCGATTCCCTGCTCACGCTTCTTCCGTTCAACTTCCGAATCTTTCTGTTCCGCGACTTCCGCGCGGTATCCCGCGTCTTTCACGGCGGCCTTGATCCGTTCTTCATCCACGACACCACTGTCAAACGCCACGAGCGCTTTTTCCGCACCGTAATTCACGTGCACTTCTTTGATGCCCGGGAGCTTCTTGATCTTCCGCTCAATCAAGCCGGCGCAACTTGAACAATGCATGCCGTATAAGTGGAAACTCGTCCGTTTTTCTTGCAATGAAGAGGTCTGCGCGTCAGACAATTTCTCTGCTTGCTTCTCGTGCGCAGACGCTGCCGTAGCGATCGCGTAATGGTCTATGCGTTCCAGTCCAGAGCCGATTTGGAACACATTCTGAAACGCCGAGATAATATCCACTCCGTCTTTAAGATTCCTAGGATCCACTTCGCATCTTGTGGTAACCGTAACATTGCCGGTGAATTCTGTGATGCCTTGAGGCCACGTTCGCAACGTGCCTTCTGTCCGGGCTTCCCGATGAACTATCACTTTTGAATCATACTTTGTATCATGCGCCATCTCTGAAGATTCCGTTTCCGTCATTTCGGCTGATGTATCCAACATATAAATTCAATTAACTCCTTGTTCACATGATTGAAACCTTGTATTCGCCAAGGCCTTCTATTTCACGTCTGATCGTGTCCGGGTCTACTGATGCGTCATGCTCAATCCTCGCCGTATTGCTTGCGACATCCACGACACATGAGGTGACGCCTGGAATCTCCTGACAGACATCTTCAATAAGCACTTTACACGAAGCGCAATGCATTCCTTTGATGCCAAATGTTGTTGTCTTCATAGAACTATCATTAGCAGAACAAAGAATCCTACCGTGCATACCACTAGCACCGCTACTGCAATACCCGCCCAAAAAGATAATTTAACTGTTCGAGATGACACTTCCTGTGGCACGTCAAAATCTGGGTCATTAAGAGTGGTTATCATATATATGTTTTAAGCTTCGGGTAACACGGTGAAACTGCCGCGATACATTCCCATACTACAACTGAACGGCACTTCACCCGGTGTTTTTGGAGTGAATTCAATAACATTCGACCCGCGCGCCAGCAATTTTTGGATGCCGAGCGGGCGCGACACCAGTACGCTAATACATCCGCCGCCATTTGTTCCATCCACCTCCCACCGCACCGGTTTTCCAGCACGGATCGTGAAATGGCTAGGCGAATATCCGCTAGGCCCCGCGCTCATTTTCACCACCTGCACGCCATTTTTAACAGTCACATTGGAATCAGACGAATCCAGAGCCGCCGCCTCTGTAATGCTGGAAAATGACAGTTTGGGGAACGAAACCGGATACCCGGCAATCGCCAATCCATTCTGCATATTCCACAAACCAAGCATAATCACGAGCGCGCCGGAGAACTGATAGAAAAAGTTGCCGGCCTTCCCCTTGAGCGCGTTTGATGCGTAGCCAAGTCCAAGCAGCGCAGGCGCCGTACCAAGAGCAAACGCGCCAAGCGCGAGCGCGCCATCCGCAAAACTGCCCGTGGTGAGCGCATATAATTGAAGCGCTTGCGTAAACCCGCACGGCAAAAAGAACGTGGCTGCACCAAAGAGGAGCGGCGCCGTCGAGCTCGTCTTTCCGTCCGCATCCATAATGCGATGCGCAATTCCTTTCGGCATGCGCGGCATGAGCCGTTTCAAGAATGCCGGAGCGATATGCAACATATCAAGCCCCATCACCAGCATGTAGAGCGCGGCAAGAATAGCGATAGCCGCAGTTACGCCGGTAGAGGGGGCAAGCACCTTCCCAACAACCCCGAGCAATCCACCAAGAAACATATACCCCAGCACGCGGCCTACCACAAACAAAAATACCGGCCGCATGCGGCTATACGTAGTCGTAGTCATACCGCCATACCGCGCATTAAACTTGGCTGCAATAGAGAGTAACAATCCGCCCGTAACAGCAAGACACGAGGAGCTTGCGGCCACGAGGCCAATCACAAAGATGGCTCCCACACTCATCGCGTCGCCAAATGCGACGTTCGGCTTCAACAAACCAAATTGAGAGGCAATGCGCCCGAGTAACAACACGAGGGCAAACAGACCCAGAAGCCG
>JBBTXJ010000075.1:6792-10942 GCA_038062335.1 Patescibacteria group bacterium
GTGTTCCCGAAATAGGGGTTTTCTCACTCTCACAAGCCGCAAGAGCGAGGGCCGTCCGGTGGCGGCACCAAATCCTGAAGCACCATCGCGACGCACAACATACTTTTCTTCACCAAGCGCATTCTGCAATATCTCAAGCGATGGCATCTCACCTTCCACCAAAAGAGACGCGGTACCCGCCGCGGCACTCACTTCCACCTTTTTTACTCCCGCCACTTTCCGCCACTTGCGTTCAACAGTCAGTTCGCAACTGTGGCAGGTCATCCCTTCAATCGCCACTTGCATGGCGCATGATTTTGTTGGGCTCTGCGCCTTCGTCTCATTAGATGACGCGAGCGCACTTTCATTCGGCAATGAAACCGGCCGCAGATGAAACTTGTGTTCAAGCAGTCGCGCTTTGAGCGCGGGAACATCAAGCGCGTCAGTACTGACAATGCGTATCAATCGTTTCGGAACATTCGCGTCAAACCGCACCACGGCCGGAAGGGCGGTAATAATTTCTTTGAGCGCGTCGGCGCGGTCATCATCAGTCAGAGCGTCAACCGCGAATTTGTAGATATAAGGTTCTGTTTCCATACGTAAATATCAAAAATCCTAATCACAAAGAACACGCGTGCGCGACATTGCACGCGTTGTGTGATTAGGAATATAACTTCGGCTGAATGATCCCGTCAGAAAATGCGAGAGAGAGTGGTTTGAAAAGCGCGAAGTCAGGTCTCCGCCGATACTGGTCAACGGCTATCATAAACCGCGGCGGCCCCGTGAGTGTCAATGAGACAAATCCGATGGTTACCGCCACTACCAAAAGAAGCGCAAGCAAAAACTCCGGATGTGTCACGGACACGAAAAGCGATTCCCACACACGGAGATGTTCGGCAACGGTCATCTGACACAACGATCCAGTTTCCATGAAAGGACAACCCGCCATCGCGGTATCGCCGTCATCCATCATGACCATCTTCATACCGAATGTCGCCGTAAGCAACAACACACCAACACTAACCATGAGGAGTGCGTAGCGCATCTTTCGCGCGGTGCCGCAAGAAGACATAAACATGAATAAAGTGTAGCACGAGTAGTTATCACGCGGTAGATGGCTTGTCAACCCCCTGACACCATCCGCAAAAAGGAGTACTATATAAGCAGACACAACCCTATGCAATCCAAAACAGCTCGCGCTTCCTATCTCCGCAGTTTCGTTTTTGGCGTTGAGGATAGTTTGAGTTCTACCGTTGGTTTACTCTCCGGCATCGCAATCGCCGGTGTCGCGCGCGATACCATTTTTGTAACCGGTGTCATTCTCATTTTTGTTGAAGCCATATCAATGGGCGTCGGCGATTTTCTTTCCGAACACGCCTCGGAAGAGTATTTACGCCACAAAGAGGTTTCATCGCGACGATCGTTCTTTGACGCAATCATTATGTTTTTTTCATACATCGTGGCGGGCATCGTGCCGCTTGCGCCGTACCTGTTTTTTCCGGTTGGAACCGCGCTCTTCGTTTCCGCGAGCTTTTCACTTGCCGCGCTTTTTCTCCTCGGTGTGGTGAGCGCGCATTTCTCGGGTCTCCCACTGCTCAAAAACGGCGCGCGAACATTCGCGATCGGCGGCGCCGCGACCGCGGTTGGCATAGTTATTGGACTCACCGTAAAACTATAATTCTTAACCCACCTCTCTATGGCGAAAGATACCTCACAACGAGCGCTCATTGCCCTCACACGGCTCGCGCTTGGCGTGCTCTTTTTTTACGCGGGCATCACGAAGGTGCTCAATCCGGCGTGGTCGGCCGCCGGCTATCTGGCCGGCGCAAAAAATTTCACCGGTTTTTACGCGTGGCTTGCAAGCCCAAACGTCATGCCGATAGTTAATTTCATGAACGAATGGGGGCTCACCTTGCTTGGCGTGTCGCTCATACTCGGTATCGCGGTCCGTTTGAGCTCCACGCTCGGCGCGGTTCTGATGTTGCTCTACTACCTCGCCCTTGATTTCCCCTATCCAAACGCGCACGCGTTTTTAGTGGATGAACATATTGTGTACGCGCTTACACTGCTCCTCCTCGGCAATCTCCGTGCCGGCCGCGTGTGGGGTCTTGAAAACTGGTGCGCCAAACTGCCGATTTGTTCCCGTTTTCCGCGACTGCGAAATTGGCTGGGATAGTTTAGATCGTTGTGCTACACTAACACCGCACATCCTCGAAAGGAGGCAATCATGAGGCCGCTGTTCCCCAAGAAGCCGGTGAAGGTCTCGATCGTGCTCCCCAAGAAGTCGATCCCGACCATCCGCTGCTGCGGCTAGCCGGCCAGGGCGCGTAATGAACAGGTGACACCACATCTCCCGTTCGCTACGCGCCCTTCTTTTTTTCTGCCGATATCGTTTCAATAATTGTAAATTGTCGGGGTGACAGGGCTCGAACCTGCGGCCTCCTGGTCCCAAACCAGGCGCTCTACCAACTGAGCTACACCCCGAAAATTATATTTTCTTTTGCAACGCCTCAAAAACGCTATACTCGTCTTCCGTTAATCCCGCGTGCTCGCGGTATCCAAGAACCGAAACCCATTCAACCGCATCATGTTCCAGAGACACGGTCACCATAGGTTTTTCTGATACGCGGATCAGAAAAAATAACGCGATGATCTGCCACTGCTCGCCGCGGATAACCGGCCGCCATTCGGAATGAGCAAACAATTCAACTGGAAGTCCTGAAATATCTATGCTGGTTTCTTCCTGCACCTCACGACGCAAACCCTCTTCCACCGTTTCACCCCACGCAATGCGGCCACCAGGAATATGTAATTTACCCACGTTTGTGCCATCCGGGTTGGTTGCGGCCTCGCGCAACATAAGAACAGTATTATCTGGCGCAAGAAAAACTGCCTTCATCGCAACCGCGGGTTTATCTATTTGCATAGGTTTGTGCCGGGGGCGAGGATCGAACTCGCGACGCGAAGATCTTCAGTCTTCCGCTCTACCACTGAGCTACCCCGGCTTTTTCTTTGTTTTTGCAGAACGATTAGTCCTGTACTTTTGTCCTTTTCAAAAGCATTTACCATTTTCGTATACTTCATACTAAAATACAAGAGGCCTTCTTTATAATACATCGCCTGAAAAAGTTTTCTTGTATCACCTTTCATGTATTCCAGATTAAATACGCCATCTCCTTTATGGATATACCCTTTCACTCCATATAATTCTGTCAACCGCCGTTTCAACCACCGAATAAACACCAAACTCGCCGAAGCGATTGACAATTTAAACACGAAACTATTTGGCCATCTGGTATCCCAAAACGAATAAAATGTTCCATCGCCATCAAATAAACCGCGCAGAAAATCCGCAAAAAACTTTTTAGGAACCATTACCGATTTTATAGTTTTTGATTTTGCTGAAGTTAACCCTATTCGATTCAAAAACTTATAAAATATGACATCACCGAATTTGATACGGAAATATTTTTTCTCCGTCTCTCCTCCACGCGCACCTTTCGTAATCGCGTTAGTTAGCTTCAGAGCTTCTTTAAACTTCCCTATCAACTCCGTATCCTTTGAAACAAATCCCATGTGTCGACCATCGTTTGCCAGGTATCCATCCGACGTGATTAAGCCGATTGTATACGCGAAATTCGATGACCATCTGATTTGCACCTTGTGTTGTGGCTTATATCTCATATCCTCCTTGTGGACCCTAGGAGGCTCGAACTCCTCACCTCCGCGATGCAAACGCGGCGCTCTACCAAATGAGCTAAGGGCCCAAAGTGTCATTCTGGAGCCCCCACAATGGCGGGGGCGATAGAATCCACAAATAACGAACATAGTATGTCACAATCCTCAGCAAATGTCAACCTTGACAAACCCAATTTTTTACGCTATACTCAAACCGAATTTCTACTCCCGATGCCCGGGTGGTGGAATGGTATACACGCTTGACTTAAAATCAAGTACCGCAAGGTATGTGGGTCCGACTCCCACCCCGGGCACCATCAAGTTGCGCTTCCCAAGAGACCTGTCATACTATGACTATGTCTGAAAAAGAATCAAAACCCGAGCGCTATTCGCTTGATCGCGTAACTGTTGAGATGCGCACGGAATTAACGTGGGAGATGCCGGGAAAAATAAAAGAATTCCCATGGCCTCTTGAACTTCAGGGTAAGGGCTC
>JBBTXJ010000076.1:0-4580 GCA_038062335.1 Patescibacteria group bacterium
GACATGGTGGGCCACACCGGCAATGTGGAAGCCACGATCAAAGGCGTGGAAGCGGCGGACAAGGCCAAGGCTATGGTTTGGGAGGCAACGCTCGCGGCGGGCGGTGTGATGCTCATGACCGCGGATCACGGGAATGGAGAGGAAGTGTTGAACGTTAGTACCGGCAAAATGGATAAAGAGCACAGCACAAATCCAATTCCGTTTTTGATTATTGGCGCCGCGCTGAAGGGTCAAACCGGCCCTACTGGCGATCCACCCGGCGGTGATTTAAGTCAGCTTCCGCCGGTGGGTATGCTCGCCGATGTCGCACCCACCATGCTTAAATTTCTTGAGATTCCCCAGCCAGAGGAGATGACGGGGCAGGCGTTGATTTAAATTACCCGTTTCGGTATTATAGGTGGATGAACTTCGTCATTTTAGCCGGCGGTGTGGGGGAGCGGTTGTGGCCGCTTGGAACGCCGGGAAACCCAAAACAGTTTCATGTGCTCCTTGGCGACCAACCGCTGATTGTTCAGGCGGTACGCCGTGTACAAAAGGCGGGCGGTGATATTTTTTTCTCCACCAGTGAGCGTTATGTGCCGCTCATTAAAAAATTATTTTCGGAAATTCCGGATGATCATTATATTATAGAACCCGCGCGGCGGGACACTGGTCCGGCCATGGCGTATGCCGCGGCCCGGCTTATGGAGCGCGCGCCGGACGAACCCATGGCGTTTATTCCGTCCGACCATGTGATTCATGATGAAGCGCGTTTTGTGCAGATGCTCCGCGTGGGCGAGGAGATTATTCGTGAGCAGGGCGTGATGGTGGATGTCGGCGTGCCGGCAAAATTTCCGAGCACCGTGCTTGGTTACACGCACATCGGCAAAAAATTAGAAGAGCGCGATGGCGTTGAGGTATACGAATTTTTGGGTCACGCAGAAAAGCCGGATCGCGCCACGGCAGAAAAATATTGCGCAGCCGGCGGCTATCTTTGGCACGCGAACTATTATATGTGGACGCCGCGCAAGATTTTGGAAGCGCTGGAACGCTACGCGCCGGAGATCCACGCGGGCGTAACGGCGGCACTCACGGATCCCGCGGCATTCGAAAAAATACAAAAAATTTCATTTGATTACGCAATTACTGAACATATGGACCCAAAAGACGTTCTTATTTTGAAAGGCGATTTTGATTGGAGCGATGTGGGCGCGTGGGATGTGTTGTACGATGAGCTCGCCAAAACGCCCGGCGAAAACGTGACGCGTGGCGAAGTGACCGCGCTTGATTGTTCCGGTTCGCTGGTTTTTTCCCAAAACGGCCGCAAAGTTGGCGTGATCGGGTTGAAAGATATGGTAGTGGTTGATACGCCGGAAGGATTGCTCGTGTGTCCGAAAGACCGTGCGCAGGAGGTAAAGCGATTGGTGCAGGAGATGGGGAAATAATCCCTTTGTCATCCCGAGCGAAGTCCCGCGAAGCGGGACGAAGTCGAGGGATCTAATCGGATTAGATCTCTCCACTCCCCCGACTTTGTCGGGGTCGGTCGAGATGACTATGTAAACGTATGCGTAAACTCATTCTATTTTTAATCGTTATCGCCGCGCTCTATGGCCTCTGGACGGGCTATCGTTTGTATTGGCGTACCGGCGATCCGGATATTGTCGCCACCATCGTGATTCCCGATGGCGCCACTTTCGCAACTGTGCAGGATTTATTGGTGCAAAAAGGCATTCTACCAGCGCGCGATGCGCGGCTTTTGAAATGGTATGTGCGCTGGAATGATTTGGACACCAAACTCGCAACGGGCGATGTGCAGATTGTGATCGGTGGATCGGTGCAAGATGTCGCGCAGGCGATCGCCAACAAACCGCGCGCCGTGAAAAAACTTACCATTATTGAGGGGTGGGATTTGCATGATTTAAAAAAATATCTCGTTGAACAAGATATCAAAGGCGCCGGAGGCCTGTTTAATTACACTGGCATACCCGGGTGGGATTATCGGAAAGAAAAAGGCCAGCCGACAAAATTTTTGAACGAGTCATTCAACGTGCTGAAACACAAACCGTGGTACGTGTCTTTTGAAGGGTATCTTTTTCCGGACACGTATGAAATGTATGAAGATGCCACGGTGGAGGATGTGCTGAAAAAAATGCTCGCGCGCACGGACCATTTTATTGACCAAGGTGCGATTGATTTGTTCCGGTTCCATGACATGAACGTGCATGAGGCGCTCACGATGGCGAGCATTGTGGAACGCGAGGTGCGTGGGTTGGATGACCGCCGCAAAGTGGTGGATATTTTGTTGCGTCGGAATGCGCAGAATTGGGCGTTTCAGGTTGATTCTACGGTGAACTATGTGACAGGCGGCGACCGGCCCGCGATTACGTTAAAAGATGCCGAAATAGATTCGCTCTACAATACCTATAAATATCCCGGATTTCCACTGGGCCCGATTGCGATGTCGAGCCAACTATCGCTTCAGGCCACCACCAATCCATGGGGCAACCAAGATTTTTACTTTTTGACTGATCCGGAGGGCAATGTGCATTATGCCGAAACGCTGGAGCAGCATAACGAAAATAAACGGAAGTATTTGTCGAATTAAGGATGCATTTGACAAAAAAGAAGTCGGTGACTATACTATAACTAGTATGCGATTAGCAAGAGTACAATCCGGTAGCCATTACACCAGCGAACAATTCGTTGGCTTCTTTGGTTTTTGGCGTTTCACGGCCTCCGCGGTTGACTTTTTTGCATAATATTTTCTTTCTGAATGCAAAACCACCGCGGACAACCGCGGTGGTTTTCGTTTTAGGTTGGTGTGGGAATCTTGCATAGGAAACGGTTTCCTGTGCAAGACCGCTCACCAACAACAAAGGAGGGTTCCCCATGCAGATAGAATACTTCACGCCCGAGGGTGCTGCTCGGGAACTTCGGTGCCGTGAAGAACTCCGGCGAGTCGTTGAGAGGTATTGGGATGGGCAAACTTGTGGGCGTCCGCCCATTCCGTCTGTGAACAATATCGCGTTCCTGAATCGTCAGGTCGCGACATTCCGCTACGAGGATGCAGTGTTCTTTTTGATGGCAAGGCGGGCAGGGCTTCACCCCGTTTGGTTTGAGTACACGGGTGATAAGGCTGTCTCGTGTTCGCCATTCAAGATGAGTCTCCTCACGCCGCATCTGTGTGACGGACGAGGGAGAAGAAATGGATTGTGCCTTTCGCGCAGGAAGCTCGCTCACATTGGCGAATGCGAGGGTAAGCCTCTTAGCACGATTGTCGCGCGAGACGGCACGTCGCTCCTTTCGTGGCATCACGCACAGCTCGAGCGAATGGTGCCCGGTGCTACCTATGCTGACGCGACTCCATGGTTGCAGAAGATAGGAAACGCATGGGCGTATTACGAGCTTGCGCTTTCGATTTATGTCGCCCATGGTGTTCTTTTCGAGGATTACCATGGCGGCGAAAGTGGAACAAAGCTCGATAGTTTCACGGTACAGGTGTTTGAACCGGCATGGGAAGCGGTGAGGAGGCGTTTCGGCGTCAGCCCGCTCATTGTTCGTCTGCCCTGGGGTCCCGGGTTCGATTGCTACCCGAATAACCAGGCATGGAGGGACCACGGTATCATCCCGGCTGAACTGTTGTAGGGAGACCGAGGTGAGATGGGGCGTGTAGCGTACTATACGCCCCATCTCGGTTTTTTTATCTCTTAATTCGTAGTGTATAACGCATAGTGTATGAAAAAGTTATTTAAACCGATGTCATTCGTTAAAAAATTTTGCGCCATTAGTCACCGTCAACTACAAAACGAGACGAGGGCGGCAGAGTTTATAGTGCGTATTATGAAACAAGCGGGTATCACGTATACGCGGCAATATTTTAATACTCAAATTCCAAAATTCGGGCAAGCAATTCTTTGGGCGGATGGTAAACGCATTCCGGCAATAACCACTTCATTTTTGAGCGGGAGTATTTCGAGTAATCACGCCATCGTGAGCTCATTGATCAGTTCACAAAAATTTATCAAAGAACCAAATATTAATTTTAATCCGGCGTGCGCCGGCATTTCACGGAGTAATCACTATTTTGCTCCATCTCTTGAGATAGCTCGTGGTGATCTTCAAAAAGTTTGTCAGGCAAAAAGAGTGATTGGTAGCGTTCGTGTCAATCTGGTGCAGCATTGTTCAAGCAATATCATGGTGGGTAACAGGGAAAATCCAACGTTCATTGTTTTTTGCCACTACGATTCAATTAGTGTCGGCGCCATTGATAACGCATCGGGTGTTGCGGTACTTCTGGATTTGATCATCAATAATCCAAAAACATTAAAAGATACGTTGTATGTTATTGCGGGAAATGAAGAGCTATCCTATGATTTTCCGGTGTATTGGGGTCATGGTTATCGCGTATTTGAAAAGAAGTACGATACGATTATGAAAAGAGCGCAGAAGATATTCGTGGTGGATTCGCTCGGAAATGGTCCAACAACGCTGTTTCGTGATAGCGAAACCGTGCGTCTCGGTTTTCCCATTGTCAATCTTGTGGCATGGCAAAAGAAAATAATTATGCTCTCCGGAGATATAGACGGCTTGTTGTCGGTGTA
>JBBTXJ010000076.1:4590-10492 GCA_038062335.1 Patescibacteria group bacterium
CTTTCTATGTTGAAGGAGAAATATCTCAAAGAAGCCACACGGAAACTTCTCTCTCTTTTTACCACTTTTCAGCACCGACGGTGAAGATACTCAATACAATAAAAAAATCCCATCCGGTCGTAACGGATGGGTTCTGCGGCCACTTTATGGCCACCATTTTTCCCGCAAGAATGCAGCTACCACCTGCGGTGAAGAGGTTGGTGCGTCTGGGAAACACGCACTCATCAATTCAACGGATCTGTGTGCGTGCGTCCATAGTGCCTGAGGGATGCCGGCAATGGAAAGTATCGGGATGAGATAAATCGGTTGCTCGCCATGTCGTACACGTACCGTGTTGATCTTCATCGCGCGGGTGAATTCCAGTGCAGCGCCCCAGTTGCCACCGAGAAAGATAATCGCGTCGGCCAGTTTTACAAAGAGCTCGCTTTCATCACCCCATTCGCTCGCGCCATATCGTGGTTCAACGCCAATCACCAGGTCAAGCATCGGCAGTATTTTATCCGTTCCCACGGCTCGCTCCGGTACAATGCCAATCACGGGCAACTGTTGCGTTTTCCCCGCGATGGTCGCGTATTCCGGTATACCACCTCGTGTTCCACCGGTGATGAGCACAACGCGATCTTCGGGCAGTTCAGCAAAAAATGCATCCAGAAAATCATGTATCGCTGGCTCGGTTTCTGTGTCACTGCCACCTGATATGGCAATGAATCGTTTACCCGCATGCTGTGTACGGAACACCGCTAACCGTTCTTTATCGTTCTCCACCGGAAACCTCCTATTCCAGTTTGCCAACCGCGCGTTCAACCGCGGCCAAGAGCGAGCCATCCTCAATCATGCGGATGGTTCGCTCAATGTCGGGGTAGAGCACACGATCTCGTTCCATGAACGGAATAAATTGGCGGATATGTTGATAGGCCGCGAGTGAACCGGGGCCGGGTCGTAGCGGTTTTTTAAAATCCAACGCTTGGGCAGTTGTTAACAATTCAATAGCAAGTACCGCTTGGACGTTATCAAGAATTTCGCGTGCATGAAGCGTTGCGTTCGCACCCATACTGACATGGTCTTCTTGATTGGCGGAAGTGGGAATTGAATCAACACTATCCGGATGCGCCAATGTCTTGTTTTCAGATACGAGTGCGGCGGCGGTATATTGCGCAATCATGAATCCACTTGAAACCCCGGCCTGGTCTTCTGGAATGAGAAAGGCAGGTAGGCCCTCACTGGTTGCTTTATCTACTGCCTTAGCGATTCTGCGTTCGGCGATATTTGCGAGTTCTGCAACCGCAATTCCCAAAAAATCCATGGCAAAAGCAATGGGTTCACCGTGAAAATTACCGGCCGAACGAGAAAGGTTTTCATCAGGGAAAATAAGCGGATTATCCGTGGCAGAGTTAATTTCAATCTCCAGCGTTTTCCGCACAAACGCCAGTGTATCGCGTACCGCGCCATGTACCTGCGGCGTGCAGCGGAGTGAATAAGAATCTTGCACACGCCCGCAATCTTTATGAGATTCAATGACCTCGCTTGCCTCGCAGAGTTTGCGTACGTTATTGGCGCAGATTTTTTGTCCTTCGTGAGGACGTACCATTTGCACATTTTCATCAAAGGGGACCACGGAACCCATGAGCGATTCAACGCTCATTGCCGCGGCGATGTCGGCAATTTTTGCGAGTTGTTCTGCGCGATGAAGGTTCAGTGAACCAATGCCGGCCATCATAGCGGTTCCATTGGTTAGTGCGAGTCCTTCTTTTGACGAGAGAGAAACGGGTGCGAGTTGCGCTTTGGCGAGCGCTTGCGTTGCCGGCACGCGTTTACCATCAACAAACGCTTCACCAAGGCCAAGCATTACTAAACTCATGTGAGAGAGTGGCGCCAGATCGCCGCTTGCGCCAAGGGAGCCCTTCTGCGGGATGTATGGGTAGATTCTTCTGTTTAAGAACTCAACGAGCATGTCCGTAACGACGGATCGCACCCCGGAATATCCCTTGATGAGTGAATTGATGCGGACAACTATCATGGCGCGCACCTCCGGCTCTTTGAGCGGATCGCCAACGCCAACCGCATGGCTCATGAGCAGATTGCGTTGCATCTCCTCGGTTTTCGTTTGATCAATGACAACATTTTTGAAATAACCAAATCCGGTGGTAATACCGTAGACCACCTCATGTTGAGCCACGGCCTTTTCAACAAAAAAACGGGAGCGCTCTAAACGCTCCCGTGCTTGTGGGTCTATGGATACTACAACATCATGGTTGTGGGCTACGCGCACCACGTCTTCAATGGTGAGATTGTTGCCGGTCAGAACGAGTTCAGTCATACTGTTTTCACCTTACTCCGGCATAGTTTTGCTGTCAATGTGTGTTTTATCTACATCAAAAAGGATGATCGGTTGGCTCATTGCCTTCTCTTCTCCCGGGTCATAACGGCAACTCGTTTGAGTGCATCTTCCGTAGTGCTACGCATATGTTCGTAGAGCCACATGCGTTCAGGTGCTAAGCAGTAGGTGCAACGACATGCCGTGTAGGCGCTCCGCACAACGAGATCAATCAGCAGGCCAAGCGCTGGTGTTGCGATGTGGTCACTGAGCGCGGTTTCTATGGCGCGATTCACCACCTCACACGCCTCAAGCGTGAGATTCGCGTCGTATCGCTGGACTTCCAGTTTTTTGCGTTCCAAACTAACGGCAAGCGCAATGAGATCAATGAGCGGTGAGGCAAGCGGTGCACCACTATGCGCATTTGGAACTGCAGTGCGTGGATCAATGAACCGCAGCGCCGTTGATGTGCCGATTATGTTACCAACCGATAAGTCGCGGTGCGCAAGCGAGGCAACGCCTCGTTTCCAGAATCGTGGATAGCGTGAGAGTGCTGTGACGGTTTTGGGTATGCCTGCAGCATGTAAGTTTTCCGTCAGTGCCGCTTCGAGCTCGTCAACGAACATGCGTAGTTGACATCTGTGGTCAACCATCGTTCCAGACGAGTGTAGCACCTTGAGGTGTTCCAGTACGGTGGTCACCATTGCGGTGATTGTTTGTTGGCGTTCTATGATGCGCGGATGCTGACACCCCAGTTCCTTGGCCTCCTTGCCGATTGCAAGGATTGTGTCTTCCAATGTTTCACCGGGGATGGGTTCAATGAAGAGCATGGCTTCATCCGCATTCAGCATTTGTAGGGCACAAGCGGGGAATACGCGTCTCGCTTCGGCGTTGTCAGCGGTAATGCCCCGATATGCTGCCACTTCTGCCTCTATTGTTGCACGGGGGCCAATTTTCACGATTGCGTCAAGACGATAGGTGGTTGCTGTACTAGAGCCCACTTGCTTTACAACGTGTATCACGTCGGCGAGTTGTGTGAGATCTGCTTGATTGAGCAGCGCAAGCACGTCGTTCATTCTTTCCCTCCGTGTGGTTGTCAAAGATATGTGCGGAATCCGCACGAGGCAATGGTAACCGGTTACAGGGTGTCTGTCAACATTAGTGGCCTCCGTTTAGGTTTCCTTTTCAAGGAACGACTATATTGCTACTATTACCATAGAGCTCAAAAAACATCAATCCTATGGACAAAAGAATATTATTTATCGCAGGAACACATGGAGACGAACCGATTGGTTCCACTTTACTCAAAAAACTTTCTAACCAAGGTGACGTTGCGGCGCTCTATGAGTCAGTCATAGGGAATCCGCGTGCTCTCGCGCAAAATAAACGTTTTATCGAAGCTGATTTGAACAGAGCGGCACCGGGCGATGCAACTTCACCAGTATACGAGGTTGCGCGCGCATCCGAGCTGGTCGAATTATTTAAACGATTTGACTACGTCGTTGATTTCCACGAGACGAAAGCGAACGATCACCTAGTCATTATCATCCCGCGATTAAGTCGGGAATCTCTTGCCCTCGCCCTCTCCTTTGATATTGACAAGGTGCTTATTTGGCCACCTTCGTCGTCCCTCATAACTACGGGACCGCTTGTCCAATGCACCCCCTTCGGAATTGAAATTGAGTGTGGCACAAAAAGCTCATTTGAATCCACTCTTAGGAGCATCGAGGAAGTTACCATCAAATTTTTGAAAAATGGAGTTTTTGATGTTGATGATAACTTATCACCACAACCAACCCGGATGGAACAAAAGAAGTTCTATTTGGTATACGGTCGGATTGAACCACGTGAAATTGAGGGGGTTGATCTCCAAGATTTCGGAATGGTTGATACCGGACGAGAAAAGTTTATTGCGCTTCTCTTTGGGAAGCATAAAGGTCTCACTGGTTACAAGATGCGTGCTCTTGACAGCCAAAAGGTATCTGATATGATTGCTTCTAGCGCAACTCTTTCACAAACGTGAATAGGGAGGTAAGTCATGCTCATCCGAGCGTATCGTTTGGGGGACGAGATTTCTATCACGTCCATTTACCGTGTCTGTTTCTCTGGGCCACCTTGGAATCAAGAGGTGACTGAAGAAGAAGCGTCGGCGCGTTGGCAAGATCACTCCTCGCGATCCGGATTCGTCTGTCTTGTAGCCGAAGAAACCCAACGAGTTGCTGGTGCGTCTTGGTTTGACACGATTTCCCGTGAAGCTCTTGCTCAAGAACGCGGGCGTGAACTGGTGGATTTCGTGACATCAATCAGCCCGATACGTCCGCTTGTTTGGGTCCGGGAGACGATTGTCGATCCGTTCTTCCAAGGAAGGGGAGTGGCTTCACAACTTAAGGAGCGAGCCATGCAAGATATCATGGAACATCTCGCCCCCGTGATACTGCTTACTCGTATGCGCGATGATAATACAAAGATTGTGCGCGCAAACGAAAGACTCGGGTTTAGGCGCACGGGCATTCGGGTCGCATCAAAAGCGACGCCAGGCCTTCAACATGAGTACTGGTATCTCGTTTTAGAAAAGCTTTGATGTTTCCTTCTTCAAGCATTGGTCACGACCAGTGCTTATTTTATTTGTGAGCGCTTGTCCGGCAATTTTTTAAGCGTTTTAGGCAACTCACGGATAGAGATAATACAGACATCAGCTAGAGGAGAGCGTTTTGTCCGATGAATAAAAATAGTATACATACCAAGCTTTTTTGCCGGGGCAATGTCGGTATGTTCTTGATCTCCTATCGCAATGCAGTTACGAGGAAGGATCTTCAATGTGTGTATAATATTTGCAAAAGTATTGCCCAATCCTTTTCGGAGATTTCCTTCGCCGGAAAAAATGTTATCGCAAAAAATATCTTGAATCTGTAATTCTTTTAAGACATTTTTAATCCAAACGCGCGGGGCATCTGAGACGAGTACAAGCTGGTACTTTTTTCTCAACGGCAATAGGATTTTTCTAGTACTTTGTGTTTTTTTGATGATGCCATGAGTGGGGATGTTCCAAACGGTATTGAAATAATCGTATCGATCAATCCCAAACTCTTTTTCCAGTCCGATGCTGATCTGCTCACCATATTGTTTTTGAATATTTTTAAGGATGCCCTGTGCCTCGGATTTATTTTTAGTGAGCCGCGCGGCGATAAAATTTTGCGCGTTGTTAAGGACGCATTTTTGCAGGGGAGATTTTTTGTATGAACCGCCGCGAAGTTCATATAAGGTTCCATCCAGATCAAAAATGATAGCTTTTTTTGGCTTTTTACTGGATTGTTTACGCGTGCGGTTTGGTTGCATATTCCTGTGCAAGCGCGAGTGCTTTTTCAGCTGCCTCGGCCGGCGTTTTGGTTTCAACGATGAGTAGGCGTTTGCGAGTATCAAGATAGCTGTTTGCCAGTTTGTCTGCCCATCCGCCACTTCCGGTAAGAGCAACAATCGGAATATTCATCTGATAGGCAATGGCGGTCTCTGTCAGTGTGCCCGAACCGCCGGAAATAATAATAATGGCATCACAGGAATTAACGAGAACAAATTCGCGTCCGCCACCGC
>JBBTXJ010000077.1:0-16851 GCA_038062335.1 Patescibacteria group bacterium
AAAGAATCCGCGCTTTCAGATAAACAAAACGCGCTTGAAAAACTGGAGGAAGCGCTGGCGATAAAAGAACAGGAAGTGAAGAATCAGCGGAATTACAAAGAAAAACTGCTCACCGAAACCAAAGAAAACGAGGCGACTTTCCAAGGGATGCTCGCGGATTTGCGGCGGCAATACCAGACGGTTGAAAGCGAAATCCAATCCATTGAACGCGCCATCCGCGCGAAACTGGAAGGAAGCGACAAACTGCCGCAGGGCGGGGATGTGGCATTCTCGTGGCCCGTGCCGAGTCAGTACATCACGGCGTATTTCCACGACCCGGATTATCCCTTTCGTCGTATTTTTGAACACGCCGGCATTGACATCAAGGCCGGGCAAGGCACTGCCGTACGCGCGGTAGCGCCCGGTTATGTGGCGCGCGCGAAACGATGCGGTGAATCATGGTGTTATAGTTACGTCATGATTATTCACGGCGATGGTTTGTCCACCGTGTACGGGCATCTTTCTCAAGTGTCAACCAGCGAGGATCAATTTGTTGCGCGCGGCGATATCATCGGTTATTCCGGTGGCATACCCGGCACTGCTGGCGCGGGGCCGTTTGTCACCGGGCCGCATTTGCATTTTGAATCTCGTATCAATGGGATTCCGGTGAATCCGCTGAATTATTTGTTGTAAATATAATGTCATCCTGAACGAACGTGGTACCTTATGTCATTTCGAGCGAGCCCGAAGGGCGAGTCGAGAAATCTAATTAGATCTCTCGACTCGGCGCTAGGAGCGCCTCGCTCGAGATGACCATTTTATATATTTCGCTAAAATAAGCCTAAAATGTCACCCTGCCCTTGACAAAATCGGCGGGGTGTGTTATATTGAGACGTTCGCACGATGGGATAGCCGTATCGGCTTTTCCTTGGGGGCGAATGTTCATCGACAAGCCACCGCCGACACGGTGGCTGGAAGGGGAATGGGAAATGTCCAATTGTAGTGACATCGGGCTCCAGGGGAGCTCGCCCCGTGACGCGCGGTTCATGCAGTTCATCGCGAAGGGGCCCGGCATCGCCGGGTTCAAGTTCGACGTCGACCCGGAGATCGACGGGGACGTGGCGGCCCAGTTCCTCGCCCACGCCGACAAGGCGCGGGTGGAGGAGCGCGACCTCGCGGTCGACTCCCACCACCCGAAGGAGCTCTCCTTCGAGGCCCTCACGGACCTCGGCGTGGAGTTCGCCGACCCGGACGCCGGGGGGAGCATCCAGGTCTTCGAGGACTGGGACGAGCTCCGCGACCTCCCTGTCAAGCTCATCGCGCAGTTCGACGAGAGCGGCGAGGAGGGCGAGACCCTCTCGGGGGTCCCGGCGAAGTACCTGCGGGAGCGGCAGTTGGGGACCGTCGAGGTCTTCCACTCCGAGGCCATGCAGGTCATGCCCCGCCGCAAGCCGGGGGGCGCGCCGCGGTTCAACACCGAGGCGCGGTGCCGCGGCCTCGTGGAGGTCGCCCGGTTCGTCGGGCGGCACCTCGCGAAGGCCGAGGCCGCCCGCAAGGCGGATGAGGCCAGCACCGTGGCCAAGTCGGAGCCCACCAAGGGCAACGGCCACAAGCCCGTCCCGCCCGTCGGGAAGTACCTCGCGGGAACGGGCGTCAGCCAGGGGTTCAAGGGACTGCTGGTGGACATCGGCAACGGCCGGGAGGCCCGCGTCCGCATCGCGGACGAGTACGGGCACGGGTCGTGGGCCGCGGCCGCGGCCTGGGTCCTGGGCTTCAAGCCGGGGACCAATGTCCGGATCAAGGTGATCCGCCGGGTGAACGGCGTGATCGAGGCGGTCCTCGCGGATCGCCACCCGCGGCCGTGGCAGCGCCGCGGCCAGGACGAGCAGCAGGCCCGCCGAACCTCGTCCAGGTAAAGAAGGGAGCAGTACACCCCGCACTCTAGCGTGTCACAGGACACAACAGAGTGCGGGGGATTTTTTTTATCTGTCATTTCGAGCGAGGCGTCTCTGACGCCGAGTCGAGAAATCTAATTAGATCTCTCGACGCGGCCCCGAGGCGGAGCCTTGCTCGAGATGACAGTTAGTTCCATGCGAGTGACAAATCAACTAAACGCGGATTGTGTCGTTTGCGGTGTTGCTTTTGTTCATGAGGATATACACGTAGTATCGTTTCTCATGAAACATATCGCTTAATTAGATCTCTCCACTCGGCCTTTCAGGCCTCGGTCGAGATGACTGTATTTTATTAGATCTCTCGACTCGGCGCTAGGAGCGCCTCGCTCGAGATGACATTACTTCTTCATCTCCTTCACAAACCTCTCGAATGGCAACGTATTTAATACATCCCGCGCCTCAATCCATCCGCGTCGGGCGGTGCCGAGGCCAAAGGCGAAATCAAAAGCATCCTCATCGTGCGAGTCAGTGCTCATCACCAGTTTCACGTCTGCTGATTTTGCCATGCGGCAGTGAAGGTCATTCAAATCAAGGCGATACCATGATGCGTTTATTTCAAGCGCCGTGTTGGTTTCTTTGGCCGCCGCAAGCGCGGCAGGCACATCGAGCAGAGTGGGTTCGCGCCGGCCGACGATGCGTGCAGTAAGATGACCAATCGCGGAAATATGCGGATTCCGCATGGCGCGCACGATGCGCTGCGTAATTTTTTCCTTCGATTGTTTGAACGCGGTATGAACAGACGCAACAGTCCAATCTAATTCTTTGAGCACGTAATTGGGCAGATAGATTTTTCCATCAGGCAGAATATCAACTTCCGCGCCGACAAGCACGCGGATGCCCGGCACTTTTTTTGCGGCGGCGCGAATATCCGCGATGTATTTTTTATAATTGTGCGGCTTGATGCCCTTCAGCATTCCGAGTGGGGAAGCGTGGTCCGTGATGGCGATATATTTCAGTCCGCGCGCTTTGGCGGCGCGGATCATTTCAAGCGGTGTGTTGTGTCCGTCGCCGGACCATGTTGTGTGTACATGCAAATCACCTTTGATATCAACGCGTTCAATGGGGGAGGGGAGGCGCCTTTCAAGTGCGGCGTCAATTTCACCGCGGTCCTCGCGCAATTCCGGCGAAATGTAGGGGAGTCCGATGGCGCGAAATACGGCAGTTTCGGTGCGTGCGGCAACGCGTTTTCCTTTGTGTTCGCTCGTTCCCTTGAAAATGCCATATTCATTAATAGTAAGTCCTTTGCGAATCGCCATCTCGCGCGTGCGCACGTTGAATTGTTTTGAACCGGTGAAATAAAACAAGCCGGCGCCTAATTCGTCCGGCTCCACAACACGCAAGTCCGCCTCAATGCCATTTTTGAGCACGACCATGCATTTGGTGGGGCCTTTGGCGAGCACGGTTTTGACTTCCGGATGCGCGGCAAACACGTCAATCAGTTGTTTCGGTTTTTTTGAGATGGCGAGAATGTCTATGTCGCCGACATCTTCGCGCATGCGGCGTAAACTTCCGGCGATTTCCACCGCTTTTGCATAGCCGCTTTTCAGGAGCGCCGCACGAATGGCATGAGCAACAGGATACGCGACACCGATGGGTTTTCGTTTGCCATATTCGCGATGCAGATGAACGGCGCGGAGGATGTTATCCACGGTTTTTTGTCCCCACCCTTTTTGTTTGAGAAGGGCGCCGCCGCGACAGAGTCGTTCAAGATCGCGCACGGTTTTTACCTTAAATTTTTTCCATACGAACCGCGTTTTTTTGGGCCCCACACCTTCAAGCCCCATAATTTCAAGGAGGCCGGCCGGAATTTCTTTTTTGAGTGCGGTGTAGAAATCCAGTTTATTGCGTCGGACAAGTTCCTCAATTTTAAATGCAAGTTCTTTGCCAACACTCGGAATGTCCATCAGTCCTTTCAGACCCGCTTCTTTGTAGGTTTCCGCGACTTCTTTGATTAAACCTTCAATAACCGTGGCGGCCTCGCGATAGGCGCGAACACGGAAGGGGTCGGCGTTTTGGATTTCGAGGATGTCAGCGATGTGATAGAAAATACGGGCGATGTCTTGATTGGTCATAGCCCATCTATTCTAACACGTATCGATAGTTTTTAAACTATCTTGACCGCGTATTCGGTTTGGACTATACTGATGACTTCGTTCTTGCGGAGGAGGGAAGGGCGCATATGGATATTCGAGGGATAATACAAAAAGTTGTGGGAGGTGCTGTGCGCGAGGTGTGGCAGATGACGCAGGCGCCCTTGGCTCACTGGAGCGCGCAGGTGGTGACCATTGCGCTTGAGCCACCGGTGGATGGGCGGACAGAGGTGCGTTTTGAGATGCGGGTGCGCCGCGCTCCGATGCACGAGTGCGGGTACGTACTGTACAAGCATCTCCGGCCGCTTGCGGATGAGGGTGATTGGCAAGCGATCGAGAACCAGTTTCGCGGTATGCAAAAGTGTGCGGGCATGGCGGATGAGGTCATGGTGGCAATCGCCATGACGCATGATGTGACGCTCGCGGATCGAGCGCGGCGTGAGGTGTATTTTTCTAACGAATGCATCGAGCGTCCGCTCTGTCGCGTGTTGGAGGCATCATTCGGCCACGGTCATGCGGCTCCGATAGTGATTCATGCCGATGTCCTGACGTATTTCGCGTTGTTTGGGAGGAGCAGGGAGTTCGCGCCGTTGCCGACGATGGCACAGTAGGGGATACGACCCTTTCTCTCGGGTTGGGAGAAAGGGTCTTTTTTCGATGTGCGGATTAATATTGTGCGACACTTGAGAAATAATTTACTTTTGGATTAAAATAATCTAATGAGATTCTTCGCTTCGCTCGGAATGATTCGTAAACGAAAAGGGGAGTATGGTGTAAAAAAAGGATGTATACATAAATTGTTCATCGGCGCGGTTTGAATGGGTAAAAGCGGGGATTCGATTTTTCAATTACAAGTGTGTCGCAAAATATACATTGCGCGTCACCATAAAAAGCCCCTTTTTTAGGGCCGGGTAATCTTATACACCCCACTTCCCTTTTACGATGCTACCGGGTTCTCGTTACCCCCTTTACTACTCTTCGATATACACACGCCCCGGATATCGCGCGTTTATCCGTACATCTTTACCTTTTTCTTTGCGAAGTTCGCGTTGCCATGCGTTCCGGAATGTTTCCAATTGTTCGTCAAGTTTTTCTACCGGATTGAATGCGACGGTCACACCATCGCGATGTACCACGAGAAGCGTCTGGTATTCGTTTTGCGGGTACACAAAGTGATGTGTCGCAAAATCTGTATGCTGGCCCAGATAGGAGTATACGCGCATGACGCTTTGGGCAAGCGCCGGATCCAGTTTTTCATTGCGTTTGTCATACAGCACAGGATAGGTGCCATAACGCGCATAGAGCGCGGGCACATCGGGATAATGGAGGGTAGTGCTCGCACGCTCGATGCGTTCGTGTATGGCAACCGGCCGAAGTGTTTTTTGAGGAATCCCCTCTTCATCAACGAGTGTATACTGTTCGCCGTTGTCGAGAATCACAAATGCCAGCCGTTCGGCAATGCCCAGATGAATGCTGTTGGGAAAATTTTTGGTTATTACTACGGTATCAATGGGAAATTTTGTTTTGAGCACGGTTTCCAGCCGCACGCGATCCAAAAGGAAAAAATTGTTTTGGGGAATGATGCGAAATCGCGCGCGTGAGAGCGCGGTTTCTACGGTTTCAGTGAGCGCTACGCGGTCAATGTTGCTCGTGCCGGTGATTTCAATGTGACGAATGCGAAAGTAGGGATGAAAGACGAGCGCGCTCCCCCACACTATGCTGATGATGACGAATCCGATGGCGCTGATTTTATTGCGAAGCGTGCCGCGCGTGATGCGCGGGTGCATTCCAAAATTCCTGCCGTGCGGCAGAGGCAGGGATGGCCGCCGTCGCCAAAAGCGGCGTTTATGTTTTTTTTCCGTGCTGATGTAACTTTTATAGTTCATGGTCATAGCAAGCGGGCGCTATGACGTCATGATACCGCAATTTTCTTGAAGTGGGTATATTTTTGGAGGACGGTTGGCACCGTTACTGACCCGTCCGCTTGCTGATAGTTTTCCAATAGGGCGAGGAGGGCGCGGTCGGCAACGACGGTATTGTTGAGCGTGTGCACGAGTTGTTTTTCGCCGGTTTTAGCGATGGAGCGAATGGTGAGTCGTCGCGCTTGGAAATCCGTGGTGTTTGACGCGCTCCCGAGTTCGCGGTAACGGTTTTGGCCGGGGAACCAGCCCTCAACATCAATCGTTTTCGCCGACTGGAATCCGAGATCGCCGGTGCAGAGGGTAACAAGTTGATACGGGATGCCCAATGATTGATAGAATGCTTCGGTAAGTTTTACCATCTCCGCAAGCATCTTCCATGACGTTTCCGGCGTGGTGAACGCCACCATTTCTACCTTGTTGAATTGGTGCACGCGGAGAATGCCCTGCGTATCTTTGCCATAGCTCCCGGCTTCGCGGCGGAAGCAGGGTGTGAATGCCGTGTATTTTTTGGGTAAATCTTTTGCTTCGAGGGTTTCGTCCGCATGAAAAGCGGTGATGGCCTGTTCAGAGGTCCCCACGAGAAAGAGGTTATCTTCGCCGGGATTCACCGCGTAGACTTCGTTGCGGCCGTTGGGAAAATAGCCGGTACCAAAGAGCGCGTGCTCTTTGACTAGAATTGGCGTGATGAGCAGTTCAAATCCTTTTGCCGTGATGAAATCGAGCGCGTACTGCATGAGTGCGCGTTCTAGTTGCGCGAGCGGTCCGCGCAGATAATAAAATCGCGCGCCGGAAGTGCGGACGCCGCGCTCAATGTCCAGATACGGTTTAACTGCGGGGATGTCAAAATATTCGCATGGGTTTTTGAGACGCGGTTTTTTTCCTCCTTTTTTGAGCACCACATTATTCTCTTCACGCTCCCCTACCGGCACGCTTTCGTGCGGAATGTTTGGCATGGCGAGGAGGATGAGTTGTCGCTGTTCTTCAATGGTGGCGAGCGCTGTTTCTTTTTTTGCGATGGTCTCCCCTATTTTTTTGAGTTTTATTATTTCTGCGTGAGTTGGTTTTTGTTTTGATTTTGCATTCCGTTCTGCGCGCGCGGTTTCCATCTCCTGCAAGAGCGCGCGCCGTTTTTCGTCCAATGCAAAAAATGCGCTCACGTCAACCGTGGCGTGTCTATCGCGGATTGCTTTTTCTACCGCGTTTCGTTCAGTGCGAATTAGTTGAGGGTCAAGCATATTTATTGATTGAGGAGCGTGGCTGCTGCTCGTATGATTGTATCATCCCCAGAGAGGAGCGTATAGCGCAGGGCCTCGCGGGGGGTAACCCATCGGCATTCAAGAACCTCATCGGGATTGGGCCGTAGAGTGCCCCCTACCACATCACAAAGATACGGTAAGACGTACAGTTGGCCATACCCGCTTCTCCCGCGATACGCCCCGAAGTACACGTGTGGCACCATCTGGCGCACACGAATGTCAAGACCGGTTTCTTCTCTTGTTTCTCGTTTCAAACATTCCTCAATGTTTTCTCCCTCTTCTATTCCGCCTCCGGGAAATTCCCATTTTTGGTGGGCGCGGCGATTCGCGGGGTCGTTGCGTTTATCAATGAGGATTTTACCATCTTTGACCACAACAGCCACCACGGCGACAAACATGCGCGGAGATGTTGATTCCTCTTTTTGCACCAGCGCGCGGAGAAAACTGCTTTTGACGCGGTGTGGTTCGTACGGCGCGAGGCGCACAATTTTGATGTGCAAGTTGCGTTGAGCCAGCTCGTCCTTGAGCGCGAGCGCAAACGTGTGCTGTTGGTCGTAGCCCAGACAGATGACATCCGGTTTTATTTCTGTGATGGCGCGATAGGGGTCGTGCCGGTCACCCAGTACGGCGCGGTCGACAAGACGAATGTTTTCTACCAGCGCTTTTCGTTCTTGTTCGTTGTGAATGGGCAGGCGTCCTTTGATTTTTTTTACGGTTGCGTCGCGTGCCACGAGTACTACGACATAGTCGCCGTACTTGCGCGCCTGTTCTAATAGATAGAGGTGCCCTCGATGCAAAAAATCAAATGTGCCGGTTACCATTACCGTCTTCATAATTTAAGAACGTTTCGGGCGCAACACTGGGAATGAAATGACATCGCGGATGGTTTCCGCGTTCGTAAACAGCATGGCCATGCGGTCAATACCGATGGATAAACCACTGGTGGGCGGTAATCCGTATTTCACGGCTTCCAGAAAATCATAATCAGGTTGATGCACGTTTTCCACCGCACTCCCCTTCTTTGCTTTTCGTTGTTCTTCAAGGAATCGTTGTTTCAGTTCAAGGGGGTCGTTCAATTCGGAATAATGATTGCCGTGTTCTGAACCACCGATAAAATGTTCAAAACGTTCGACGAAGGCAGGGTCGTCGGCACAACGCTTTGCGAGCGGTGAGGTTTCTACCGGATGGTTATAAATGATGGTTGGTTGCGAAAGATGTTCCTCAACTTTTTCTTCAAACAAGAGCGCGATGGCAAGTCCCACTGAATGCGCTTGTTTTATTTTTTTCTTGTCAACGCCCGCGCGTGTGAGTGCCTGTGTGGCGTCCTTGAGCGACGTCCATTCACGCACGTTGATGCCGGTGTGTTTTTCTATTGCTTCGGTCATGCTCATTTTAATCCATGGCCTGCCAACGCGGATGACCTTTTCACCGTAAGGAATGTCAGTGGTGCCGAGGAGTGTCTGTGCGCAGTATTCGTAGCATTCCTGTACCAGTTCCATGTTGTAGTGATAACTGTGATACGCCGCCATGGTTTCGAGTATGGTGAATTCCGGGTTGTGATCGCGGTCTGCGCCTTCGTTGCGGAACATTTTTCCGATTTCAAACACTTTTTCTAATCCGCCAACCACGAGTCGTTTGAGATACAGTTCCGGGGAAATACGGAGATACAGTTTGAGGTTCAGGGTATTATGATGGGTTTCAAAGGGGCGCGCGAGGGTTCCTCCGTAGAGCGGCTGGAGCACCGGTGTTTCAACTTCCAGATATCCGCGGTCAATTAAAAATTGGCGAATGGTTGCGATGAGACGGCTTTTCATGATGAGCCGTTCGCGTACCGCGTCATCCGTGAGCATGTCCACATAGCGTTTCCGTAAACGCGTTTCAGCGTCTTGTAATCCCGCCCGTTTTTCAGGGAGCGGCAGTATCGCCTTTGCGAGAATTGAAAATGACGCGACCAACAATGACTGCTCTCCTCGTTTGGTAATAAAGGGCGTGCCAGTGGCGGCAATAATATCTCCTCGATCAAGATAACGAACAAAAAGTTGATAGGGTTCCTCCCCTACTATGTCTTTCTTGAAAAATAATTGTATGCGGCCGGATTGGTCGTGCACATGGGCGAAAGAGGTGCCCCCTTGCACTCGAATACTCATAAGGCGTCCCGCGACGGTAACACGCTGGTCGGGTTTGAGTAATGCAAAACGGCGCAGGACGTCTTCCACGGGCGTCCGGTCTTCATTCCACGAAGGGAAGAGGGCAATCCCCGCCTGCTGTAGTGTTTTTATTTTTGCGAGACGTGTTTTTTCTTCACTCGCGTGCGCGATTTCTGCCATATTATGAAATATGTTTAATGCGATAGGATCGTACACCACCCGGTACGTCCACCGCTACCGTCTCCCCCACACTCTTACCGAGAAATGCGTGGCCGAGGGGCGATTCATTTGAAATTTTTCCCTGTTTGGGGTCCGCTTCCGTTGGTCCGACTATCATAAACGTTTTCTCATGGTCATTCCACTCCACGAGAATTGAAGACCCCACGGTTACCGTGTCACTCTGCGAGGTTTTTTCAATGATTTGCGCATTGCGCAGGGTTGCTTCTATGTCTAAAAGGCGGGTCTGCGCCCACGCCATCTCGTCTTTCGCGCTGTGATATTCGGCGTTTTCCGAGAGGTCCCCTAATTGACGCGCGTCATCGATGCGTGCGGCGATGGCGGGAATTTTTTCTTGTTTTAATACGCGCTGCTCCTCGTTCAGTTTTTCAAAACCTTCTTTGGTAAGATACATACAAAAAGTGTATCACAAATCCCGTGTTTTTGACCAGAAGTCGATGAACTCACGAGCAACCGGGATAGCAGTCTTACTTCCTTCACCTCCTTCTTCCACGATGACGGTAATGGCGATTTCAGGATTATTGAACGGCGCGAAGCCCGCGAACCATGCGTGCGTAGGACGCTCCCGTGACCATTGAGCGGTACCCGTTTTTCCGGCGACGGTTACCGGTGCATCCGCCAAGAGTCGACAACTGCCGACCGTAACGCACGCGCGCATTCCGCGACGAACAATTTCCAAGTTTGCCGACTGTATCGGAAGCCGCGGCAGTGGCTGGGGTTCAATCGGCTGTACCTCTCCCGTCAACGGATCAATGGCGCGTTCCACAATGCTGGGACGATACCGCACGCCGTCGTTCGCGATTGCGGCAGTTGCGACGGCAAGCTGGAGCGGTGTCACGAGGAGATCACCTTGACCGATTGATAAATTATACGTGTCGCCGATATACCATCGCTCCTCTTTTACACGCTCTTTCCACGCGGGCGAGGGTAGGAGCCCTGCCGCCTCTCCCGGAATATCAACGCCGAGCGGCTCTCCCCAACCAAGCGTGCGGAGATAGCGGGTTATTTTTTCAACGCCGAGGCCTTCTTGGGTGCGATACCCACCGCCAATAGTATAAAAAAAGGTGTTTACTGATTCGGCGATGGCTTTGATGACGTTCGTAACTCCGTGTCCACCAGCTTTCCAATCAGGGAAAAACCACTCCCCCACCTCAATACCGCCCGATGAGAGCATGGTGGTTCTTTCGGTGATGAGCCCCTCTTCGAGGGCCGCCGCCGCCATAAATGGTTTAATGGTAGACCCCGAAGGATACGTACCACCGATGGCTCTATTAAATAAGGGGTTATTTTGATCAGCGATAAGTGTTTGATATCGATCCTGGCTGATGCCGCCAATGAAGTCGTTGTTATCATACGCGGGCAAACTGACCATGGCGCGAATGGCGCCCGTGCGTGGATCAAGAACAACAGCTACACCGCGCTCGGCATTGGCAATACGGAGTGATCGCATCAGAGCCTGTTCAAGTGTTTTTTGCCAAACACTGTCAATGGCGAGCACCACATGACGGCCGGGAGTTGGTGGTTCTTCGGCCAACACCAGTCGCTCTCGTCCGGTGGCGTCCACCTCAACTTTTCGTTTTCCGTAGGTTCCTCGGAGGAAATCCTCGTACGAGGATTCAATGCCGATTTTACCGATGCGATCGCTCGGCGTGTAACCGAGCAGGTATTTTGTTTCGAGTTCTTTCGTGGTTAATTTTCCCACATATCCGATAAGATGGGCCATGCTGTGCGGCGTGGATGTCGGAGCCGTTGCTTCTAAATTAACGTAACTGCGTTCCGTGCCACTTTCAACGCGAAGGCCAGGCAATTCCGCGCCGGCAATTTGAAGCGTCAGCGCCTGCTCATAGGGAATACCTTCACGAATAGTGATGGCCTCGTATGAGTACTTTTTGTACTCATCAAGAATGGTGTAAATTTCTTGGGCTGGCACAAACGCGAGCCCGGCGATTTCAGCGATAATACGGTCTTTTTCGCGGGAGTCGCGCGGCAAATCGTTGGGAATGATAGCAAGTGAGAAGCTCGTTGCGTTCGTAACGAGCGGTTTCATGGAGCGGTCGTACACGAGTCCCCGCTTCGCCGGGAGCACATGAGTACGAATGCGATTGTTCTCCGCTATGTCCAAATAGGATGCGCCGCGGACGCCCTGCACATAGAACAATCTACCAATGACGATGACAACAAGGAGTGCCAAAGCCGCCCGCATCCATTGCACATGCATTGGGGAAATGATGGTTCCCATGAAGCACTGACTTTCCGGAAGCGGCCGTTGATTCCGCATAGGTTCCCCTGCGGCAAATGATTCCTCGATCCATCGATATTTTATGATGCCCTCAACACGCGACGTGAAGTAACGGTTTATGAGCACGCGTAATTTACGCACGAAAGGCATAGGTTGATTTAAGGGTCGGTTGGTGATGTGGAAGCGGTATGAACCAGAATACAGCCGCCGCGATGGCCGTGGTTAGCATTCCCTCGATGAGCAGTGATTCAACAAACTGAAATGAGGGCATCGCGATGGCAGGATTCACGAGAGCGATCGCCCCTAACAATGCCCAAAATGAAAAACGTGCCGCCATGACCATAAAAAAAGTAAGGGTCATTGCGCCGCCAAAAGATACCGTCGTGAGTATCCGTGATGTCAGAAACATGCCCGCCAAGAGCGTCGTCACGAGTGAAGTGAGCAATAAACCGAAGGGGGTTACCGCATACAGTTCCATGATAAATCCTACGGAAATCGCCGTGGCGATGGCAAGCGTGGTGCGTTTGGTGAGGAGTAAATAAACGAGCGCCACGACCGGAATATTGACGGTGTTGAGCGGCGCTGGCAAAACGGAAACGAGGGCGATGTGCAGTGTGCTGATACCAACAATCGCGCCGATAGCAAGAATAATTTTGACCATAGCGGATAAACGTTAACGAGGCAACACGCCGACAATCGTTAATCGGGAAAGAGGTGCGGCCGGTGTAATGGTTGCCTCTTGAAAGGGTCGGTAGCTTTCCTTTTCCACCGTGGCAACGGTTCCTACGAGGAGACCGCGCGGGATGGATTCTTCGAGACCCGACGTCACGATAATATCTCCTTCGATAAGGATTTCATTTTGAAGAACCGTGGTCAATTTGACACTAATGCCGAACCCGCCCTCAACGAGTCCGATGCTTTTATCTTTGTTCAATACCGATGCCGCTACTTTACTGCGGGGGTCATTGAGAAGACGCACAATCGCGCTCCGTGGGTTGACTTTCGCTATTTTTCCCGCCAGCATGCCATCACCGACGATGACCGCGCTTCCCAGAACGACCCCATCGTCACTGCCACGATCAATAATCAGAGTATTCGCCGTGTTATCGATGGTTTTACCAATGACATAACTAATCAGGGCGGTGCGCGCAGTACGCTTCGCAAATCGCAATTGTTCTCGGAGCGCATCGTTTTCTTCCGTGAGTAGAATTTGTTCCGCATTGTCGAGTTGTTGACGATGGAGCGCGTCTTCCAGACGGTTGACGGTTTCAAGGAGCGTTGCTTTTTCGGTAAAATAATTTTTCCATGCGCCAACGCGCGTTCCTGCACCTGAAACCGTACGAATAAGTGGATTAACAACTCGTGTAATCGTTTGTTCTATCGGTTGCAGTATGCCGGTGTAGTGCAGAATGCCCAGAAGAATGAGCGCAAAGACAGTAATACTGACTTGTTTCCGCATGAACGTTGTTTTCATACGTCACGCGCTGACGGGAGCGTCACTTCGCGCAGGAGAGCCTCATCATCGAGCAAGATACCGGTTCCGCGAACGACACAGGTGAGTGGGTCATCAGCCATACGAACCGGAATGCCCGTCGCGTTGGTAATCACCCGGTCAATACCGCGCAGGAGTGCACCGCCGCCGGTGAGTAAAATACCGCGCTCGTGAATATCGGCAATCAATTCGGGCGGAGTCATTTCCATGGTTGCTTTGACACTTTCTACAATGGCGGTAATGGACCGTGCAAGCGCATCACGAATCTGTGCATCGGTGGCCATGACTTCTTTTGGTAAGCCCGTGATAAGGTCGCGTCCGCGTATGGGATATGCAATTGATTCTTTTAGTGGCAGGGCCGAGCCGGCTTGAATTTTAATTTTTTCTGCGTAGCGTTCACCAATCAAGATATTGAATGCATCGCGGGCGTATTGAATAATATTTTTGTCCATTTCTCTACCCGCGATACGAATGGATTTCCATGTGACGATGCCCCCGAGCGATATCGTTGCAATTTCGGTGGTACCGCCGCCGATATCAATAATAAAATTGCCGACCGCTTCCTGAATGGGCATACGCGCGCCAATCGCGGCGGCCATGGGTGCTTCTACCAATGCTACCGTCCGCGCGCCCGCAGATAGCGTGGCATCTTCAATGGCTTTCCGTTCAACTTCGGTGATTTCAAGTGGCGTGCCGATGACCACGCGCGGCCGCGGCATCAGCGTGAAACTTTCTTCGTGCACACGCTCAATAAAGTAGCGCAGCATTTTTTCAGTAACCTCATAATCCGCGATAATGCCGTGATTCAGCGGATGGCTGATAATAAGATGCGGGGGTGTTTTTCCGACCATCTCACGCGCTTCCTTGCCGACGGATAAAATCTGTTCCGTGCGCGCATTGATAGCGACGACGCTCGGCTCATTGATGACAATGCCTTTATCCTTGACGTAAATCAAGGTGTTGCTGGTACCGAGGTCAATGCCGATATCTCGGCTGAATCTACCGAAGAATTTATCAAACATGAGTGAGGAGTTTCTGCCCCTCCCTCATAGTAATGATACGAGTATCGGAAGAGGAGCGCGTTTTAAGTTCTGCCCCCTCCCCTGTTTTTTTGCTAACGACCAATCTGTAGGGTATACCAATCAGGTCGCAATCGGCAAATTTTTCTCCCGCCGAAAGATCGCGATCGTCAAACAGCACGGCGATACCCGCTTTTTCCAGATCGTGATACCACGCCTCTGCCGATGCGCGCACTGCGTCTTCTTCGCCCAACATGAGCAGGTGCGCTTGAAAAGGCGCCGTGGTTGCCGGCCACATAAGGCCGCGATCGTCATGATGAATTTCTGCGATCGTCCCCAGTATGCGACTCGGTCCCATGCCGTAGCATCCCATCAGTACGGGTGCCGCAACGCCCTCTTCGGTGAGATAGGTAAGATCGAACGCATCGCTGAAACGTGTTCCCAGTTTAAAGATGTTACCGACCTCGATGGCCTTCTGTTCTTCGCGCTGCTTCCCGCAGGTGGGACATGCCGGGTTTTCAACAATTTCTTTATTCTGGTAGTGATCGCACGCGGCGCACGCGAAAATAGTATCTTCGCCGTTTGGGGTAATCACCTGATATTCATGCGAGTATTTTGAAAACGCGCCGCCCGATGCCTCCGTTACCAGCGCGGCGAGTCCGCACTGTTCGAAAATTAAACTATACGCCAGCATGACTTTTTCGTAGTAGCGTTCAAGATCTTCTTCGGTTGCGTGAAAGCTGTAGAGATCTTTCATGTTGAATTCGCGGCCGCGCAAGAGGCCTGATTTCGCCCGCGGTTCGTTCCGAAATTTATCTTGAATTTGATACACGGCGATGGGTAGATCTTTGTATGAGTGGACGTATTGTTTCACGAGCGGGGTGACGATTTCTTCGTGGGTCCATCCGAGTCCATACGCGCGGTTATGTCCTTTGAATTGGAACATCACCTCCGTGCCCGGTTGAGTCCAGCGGCCGGTTTTTTTCCACGGTTCTTGAGGGTGCAGAGCCGGCATGCGAATTTCTTGCGCGCCGATATTATTCATTTCTTTCCGAATAATATTCTGGATTCGTTCCAGCACGCGGAGTCCGAGCGGCAGATAGGTGTAGATGCCGGCCGCCAGTTTATCAATGAAACCGGCGCGTATTAAGAGTGAGGCGTTGATGCTCACCTCATCTTTCGGCGTTTCTTTTTTTGTTTTTCCAAACAGGAGTGATTGACGCATAGGTTTTTGCGGCTTTATGTATGAGGATGGGTGCGAGACAAGAAAAGTGATTCGGCCACCACGAGCACAAAAATAAATAAAAGGATGGACCACCATGAAAGCCACCCCTGCGCCTTAAGATACACCGATCCTGTAACGAGCGTGGCAAAAAAGATGCCCTGGCGGAAGGTTTTTCGGACGTGTCTCAACAGTACCACGGTCTCGCGGTGCTGCCAAATGCGCCATAGGAATCCGAGGAGCGCGAAGGTTCCCACGAGCCCCAAAAAAAAACTTGCGTAAAAGAAGAAAAAAATAAACCATGGCGCCGTGGCAGGATCCGTAGAGCGAATGACGAGCGCCCATGCGACCCAACAAATGACGGTGCCGAGTAACATGAAGAGCGCGTACCAGCGGACTGACATAGTTAGGAGAAATAACGAATACGATCAATCAATTTTGCGCCGAGGCGGTCTTCGAGTTTGGTAAGAATTTCCGTTTCGCGTAATTTAAGTTCCTGCGCGACTGTGGTGCTGTCGCAATTGATCGTCAGTGTCCGATTTTTAAGATAGAGCGGCCTCATGCGAGCGGCAATCGTGGGATCAAAGATATCCTCAAGCACGAGCGTCGCGGTGGTGACCACTCGCGCGGCATCAATGGACGCGGCAATCCCGTTGTGCTGGACAGCTCGAGGAAGCAGTTGTTTTATGGTGTCCATGGTGCGTATTGTATCACGCATGATTAGAGTTGTCGAAACTCACAAATATCGCGGAAATCACCCGAACGACACTTGAACGGATTGGGGTCAGGCGCAAAATCGCGCGACTCAATGCGGCGCACCACGGTGAGCACTTTTTGTTTATATCGTTCCAGTTCTTCGGCAGTGCCGCGAAATGATTGACGGCTCCCGTCTTCCAGATAATAAAAAACCAATTCCGTCACCGGTCCGAGCGCCTTCAGTTCTGCTATGTCCTGCGTCGCAAGTTGATAAAGATAAAGCTGGTCTTTGTTGTCGGTGTCAAGCGCGGTTTTTGCCTTGCCGGTTTTATAATCAATAATCACCACTCCCCCCGTTGACGTTTGATCAATGCGATCAATCTGTCCTTTAATAATGGCATGCTCGATGCGAATTCTAACACCATGCTCAATCAGCCGCGGCACGCGCCATCCGTCGCGCTCTTGTTGTTCGTAAAACGCGCGAAGCATCCGTGTGCCTTCTGCGTAATACGAATCGAGTTGCGTGGCGCTTGCGTACCATTCGTCATTCCATTGTTTATTATACAACGCAAGGAGCTCGTCAAGCGATGGGACGCG
>JBBTXJ010000078.1:0-3705 GCA_038062335.1 Patescibacteria group bacterium
ACTTGGTGTAGTTACACGAGGATGCGCTACCGGATGTCGTATTGGTATTTGTCGTCGTGAATTCATTTGTCGCGCAGACAGGCGCCTTGTAGCACGATGTCGGGCATGCCTTGGTGTCAAAACTGCACCCGTTTGGACATGCGGAATAACTACACGATGAGGTACCCTTCGTATTGAATCCGTTATCCACACACGTTGATGGTGTTGGTGTATAACACGCGCTGGGGCAACTCTTATCGTCGTAGTTGCAACCGCTGGGACATTTGGTGTAGTTGCACGAGGTGCTCCCACTGCCGGAGTTGTATCCATTATCGGTGCATACTGACGGCTGATAGTACCCAATACACTTCTTTTGCGTCTGGTCATACCACTGGTTTACCGGACACGCGGGCGAACACCCTGTGGCGCATCCTTTGGTATCAAACATGCACCAGCTTCCGCCCGAACACGTATCACCACAACTTGACTTACACGTTGGGTCAGCAATGGATACGCAACTGTAACTGACGGCATCCCATTTCCAGTTGGTCGGACAGTACTGGTCGCGGCACGCCTTGAAGTAGGAATCCCAATATTGGCCATTCACACATCCAAATGCCGCATCGCGCTCTTTCATCGTCACACATTTTTTCAATTCAGTGTCATACCATGCGGGAGAGGTGCACGAAGGAGAACAGCCGGTAGCACAACCACCCTCGTAGATACAGTAGCTACTGCCTGTGCACGCGGTTTCACAGGAGGTTTTGCACGTTGCAGTACCTTTACAAACCCTGGTAACAGGATCCAATGTCTGGCCGGCAGGACATGTCGGTGGTGGCAGTGTTTCCCCGCAGGAGCTTGGACAGCCATTAAAATCAAACTTGCACCCGCTCGGACAAACGCTGTAATCACAGGATTTAGTACCATTAAAGTTGTACTTGTTAGCCGCGCACGCCGTATTCACTGGATCTTTTATACAGGAACCGACTGACTTAATCGCCACACCCGCCTGCTTCGCGTAACACTCGTTGGAATAAGTGGCGCCATCGGTTCCGCAAACCGGCGCGTACTCTTGCGTACAGTACACAATGGGTTTAATTGGTTCACAGGTACGTGTTGCGGGATTCCACACTTTGTCGCCAAAACAGTCAATAATCGGCAATGGGAGCACATCACTCCAATCCGGCAAACAAGCGCCGCTCTTGTCCGTATGGAACCCGGCGGGACACGTACCGGGAGTGGTCGGCACATAAACATTCTTTACGCACTGATTCCCCGCAGGATCCCAATAGGAACCGGCGCCGCAATCCTTCCACTCTCCCTTACAACGCTGGTCATAGTAGTCAAAGTATTGACCGGACGGACAGGACTGGGAAACACGCGACACACATTCACGCCGCGCGCTGTCCCAACGGAAGTCAGCTCCGCAATAAACGTTATCAGCCGGATAATAATCCGGATACACGGCAGTGCCAATTGGTCGCGGCTCACCCGGCATCGGCGCTGGCGGCACGGAAATAAATCGGGGGTCCAATTCACACGATGCCGTACTTCCATTCCAATTCATACCGTAGCCACAGGTCTGGAAAACGGTTGACGCCCGATAATACGGGTCATTTACGCAAGTATTTCCTCGATAATCAAAGTATTGTCCGGCAGGACATGCCTGCGCCACAGTCGGGATCACTGTGGTGACAGCATTTTTGGGTGTCATACATCCCTTGGTTGCCGAATCCCAGTACGACGGATAGTGACAAATCTGAACCACTGGTCCGGTAATGAACGACTTACAAATTGTTACTGCCGGATTTGCCTTACAATACGCTTCGCATGATTCCGGCGTAGTACATGCTTGGGCGAAAGCGCCTTCCTCCGGACCACCAACATTTTTCGTTCGTGCCTTATCTAACTCAATCCGCCTTTGCTGTCGCGCCAATTCATCAGACAACCGCTCTTTTTCAAAACGCGTGGTCTGCTCCAAAAATTGCAACTGAATCTGTTGGCACTGGTCATCACACCACGGGTCCAATTTCGCGCGTCCCTCAAAAATCTTGCGCTGTTCATTATACTTTCCTTCCGTACGGGTGTAGGCATCATTAATCTTCACTTCCCATAACGCTTTCCGTTTTTCCCCATCATCAAATGACACTTTATTTAACTCCTCATAGAACCGGTCTTCCGCCTTCAATTCCTCGCGGCTCACCTGATGCAACACATCACGCTCCTTAAGATCAAGCGCCGCGCGCGCCATTTCCCGCTCTTTGTCAAAGCGCACTTCTTGCATCTTCCGCACCTTAAACTGCATGGTGGTCTGGAACTCACTGTCATTCTGTTTGATGGCATCCACCACCTGTACCGGCATGTCAAAGAATCGTTCTTGGAAGGTGTCAAATTCATCTGGGTCGCTTACCACTTTCATATAATCCTTAAACTTCGATGCACTCCGCTTCGTCATGCCATCAACAAATTTCTGGTCGAAATCAAATTGCTGGAAAACCGCCATGTCATTCGGGTCAAGCGTGGCTATACGCTCCATAAACTTGTCGCCCTCGCGGCGATACTGCCCTTCAAACTGCCTCTGCATGTCCTTTCCAAGTTGATCCATGAACGCGCTTTTGTTCGGGTCGGAGCGCACTTCGGCCTCCAATTCCGCCATGAGCCGCATGGCCTTCGGCGTCAGATTGGAGAGCATATCGCGCGACAAGGTGCGGAATTGATCGGCTTGCGCTTGCGATTCAGAATCTTTAAAGGTCTTCTTAAATTCATCGGTTGCCTTTGTCTGCGCCGCTTCAACTTTTTTGAAGGCATCGGTATTTTTGTCCATGCGCGACTGCAGTTCATCAAGAACCATCAGATCATCTATCTTGGTGGCATCAAATTTATCCAAAAACTGATCTTGTATCCTTGTGTCGCCAATCGCCTTCAACTTCTTTTCAAACTTCTTGACGGCTGTTTCCTTTGCCTCTTCTATTTTGCTCAAGAGGTCAGTGGGGATGCTGGGCGATTGCTTGAGCTGGTCGAGCAAGGCCAAGAGTTTCGTCTCATCAGAGGTTGCCTCTTCCACATATACCTTAAATTTCTCCGCGCGCGCCACCGGCGGCAAATCCCTCATTTTCGCCTCAAACTTTTGAATGGTATTGGTCTTCGCCAGTTCAAGCGAGTCCTGCGCCTCTTCCGGCATCTTTTCCTTCACGGCCTGCAGAACTTCCAGATGCTTCAATTCCTTAAATTCAGAACCTGCTTGGCGATCAAGCACGTTGGTGATGCGCACGCCCACGCTCTGGGGAGAATCTTCCACCTGCACGAGCATATCGGTGAGATCAGACACGGTGGCATCTTTTGTTTCCTCCACCTTTGACAGCACGCGATCAATATCGTCCGACAGCTCTACTCCACCCTCTGCGGCGATTTCTTTCGCCTCCAGCACGTCTTTCGTAATACCGTCAAGCATGCGCCGATGTCGGATTTGCTTGTCCGTCATGTCATTTAAAAGACGGTCAATGACTTCCGGCTGGGTCTCTTTTGCGGTCTTCAATCCGGCGGCGGTGTCTCTAACCTCATCCACTTTGTCTTTGTAAATCTCAAGAGCGGACGAAAGAACCGTTGAATTAATGTTAGCCATCCCATCGCGCTCAATCCATTGCGCGCACTCGGAAAGCTGTTGACTGGCATGCTGAAGTTTCAATTCCGCGTCACGCACAGGATCAAACGTGAACGCTTCTTGGA
>JBBTXJ010000079.1:0-1955 GCA_038062335.1 Patescibacteria group bacterium
TATCCATCCCGTCGGGCAGAGACGGATAAATCCCGCGGGGACGCTTTTTATTTTCGTTCGCCTGCAACCAGAGGCAACGCGGGCACTCCAAGAGCGAGCTGATGCCGGAGGGAGAGATTTTGATCATAACCTCCCCATCTTACTTCCCCAAGAGGGCTACGGCAACCGCAAGATTTGACAAAAAATCATACCTGCCGCCTTTCGGCTCCAAATAAAAAGCGGACTGCGTGCTCCGGCCTGTCAGATTTCTCTGCAATCCACGGAAAAAAATTACTCAAGGCAACAACGCGAGTGATCCACAAAGGCGATTAGAGTAAATATCCACAAAAATCCCTTACATAAGGCATTTTTATACTCACTATTGACTTTATACATGGATGGGTGTATAATATAAAATATATTAGAGTTCGTTGAAAAGTCGGGTAAATTCTCCAAAGCTGTATAGCGTGCGGGAGTGTCAGCGGTCATTGTGACTGCTCGGCTTGCGCGCGGTAAGGCAGTTTTGGAGAATTGGAAGGAGCTATGTTATGAAGAGGTTTGCTTTTATCCTGTTGGCTGTTGTCTCTTTATCTTGGATGGGAGACGCTCTTGCGGGAGGGTTTCCGCTGGATGAGGAAGCGGTGATATACCGTCACCCCAACGGGGCGGTCGTGTACATCATGGGGCTGAGCGAGTGGCTTGCTTCTATCTACCGTGGACTAGAGTATCGCGGATTCCGCCAAAATGGGACGGCCTCTCCGGGGCACAGCCCCCAAGAGAAAAGATACTGTATGATTCCTTTACAATACCTTCTCTCCGGCAAGGCGAGAAAGCAAGAGGTACCAAATATCCACTGCTCCGGTAAGAGTACCGGAAGAGTGCGGGCATTCGACTATCAGAGTCCACACTTCCTTAGGTGGTTGTTTGAGGAGGTGGAGGATATGGTGGCAATCGTCGAGTAGACCCGGTGGGAGAACCCACTGGATGTACTACAAAGCGACCTGAAAGCAACAAGACGCCACTTGGTCTACATGACAAGCTGGCGTCTTATATTCTCCTGTTGTGGATAATGTATCATTGTATTCGTGTATGGAGGTTGATATAATGGACAGAATGAAAGAAGGCGCATTGGAGAAAACGGAACAAGGCGAAGATAGTCCCTATGAACGCTCCGCCCGCGCGCTTACCGAGAGAGCGAAGTGTGTGCTTGAGGGGCTGACCAGTCCAGGCGGAGTCCGCGCGGATGTTTACCCCTAAGGCAAGGAGGGCATTGATTTCTTGGTGAAGTTTTACGACAACAAGAGATCGTTTGAGGCGCACTGTTCCGGGGCGTCTTGCGATCTCTTTCAGGTCGTGAATAACGGACAGACCCTTGCGCCAATCGCATTGGAAGGAGAAGGGGGCGCGCACGGCGCAGACGCTCTCACGGAAGAAGTTATCCGCGAAGCAATACTGCGGGCGGTTGAAGAGAATAAGAATATAGCATCTGGGGCAGTGTTCACGGCGGAGCGACGATAAAAAAACCTGACAAAATAGTCAAGACAAGCAACACAGGCGCGATCTTCGGATCGCGCCTGAAAAAATTCATAGAGGATAACTCGTCAAATCAGAAATGGTAGAGACAGACGCGTGCTAAAGAATGTTCTTTATTTCGCGTAAGATATGTTCGGGTATTGGGTTGCGCGCCGGGGACCTGCCCGGGTAGCGCCATGCGGAAATTACCTTCAGTTGTTTGTCATTTGGATTTTGTAATTTGACATTTCCCCGCGCCGAAGCCAGCACATACATGACCCATATTTCCGAATATCGCTTTCCATCGGCGGGAGACATCGCGGCGACTGCGCGGGGCAGGATCCCCTCCTCCACGCGCGCCGGATGGCGAATGATCCGCTTTATCCGCGCCTCGGTCAGCCGATAAAACCGCAGTTTCATCCGCGCATGATGCGTCCAGACATATTTCTCTTCGCGCGGCGTGA
>JBBTXJ010000080.1:0-6435 GCA_038062335.1 Patescibacteria group bacterium
CCAAATATCCGCGCGCTGCAGTATCCACAACAGGCGCCTTTTTTGTAAGGTGTCGTGACTATAACAACAGAGGCACAGCCGTGTAGGCGAGTGCTGCAAAGGGGAACGACGATGGCAAACACGACTTGGTCCAATCAGATGGGGTCCCGTGATAGGGCTCCGTGGCTCCTCCTCATCAAAGGGGAGCAGATCGTCCCCTTCACCGGGGAGAACATCCCCGGTTTCGTGGCGGTCATGGGGACCGACTACGAGAAGAACGGAAAGTGGTCGCACACCACCTACCGTCTCAATCTTGGCGCGGACGTCCGCGCCATTCCCGGCCACAACGGCTGGGAAACCGGGAAGTTCTTGGAGGGGTTGCGCACCGCGATCCACTCCGATGCCCCGATCGACACCTGGGCCGACGTGGCTCAGGCGCTCGGCGTCTCGGCGCCAAGCGCCAGGAAGTTCCTGGAGGGGTGGCGGCCGAAGGTGGCGGCCGCCCTCGACGCGGTCGATGCTGCACTCGCCAACCTCTAGTCCGACTCGGGAGCTCGCGTGGAATCCTACATTCCGTGCGAGCTCCCCATCCTTTTCAATCCGATCACCGCGGTGGTGGTCGGATGGAAGTGGGGTGAGGTTCTACAACAAATTTTCTCGATTGAAAGATCGGGTAGAAAGTAACGATAATGCGTCAACCGAGGTTGGGGGATCTCTTGGGGCGACTCCGGCATCCGACCGACGAGGAGGCGGAGTGATGCTGGAGATCATCGGCATCATCGTTGCCATCGTGCTCCTCGCGGGCCTCGTGTCCTCGATCCCCGCCACGCTCATCGTGGAACGCGAGCGGGAGCAGGAGGGTGCGGGCGAGTAGCGAGAGCTCTCGCCATATGAAAATTCTGAAATAGAAAGGAAACGATGCTCATACAGAGCGCCCCGTAAGGATACGGGGCAACAATGGGGGAAGATACACCCCCTAAACCCCCGATCGCGAAAGCGGTCGGGGGATTTTTTTTATGGTGTGATTATCCTGCACCCACGAAGTTTTTTGAAGACAGCGTCTCTTGTTACGAGTGGCGCGTGGAGCAAGACCGCAGTGGCTGCGATAATACTATCTACTGTTTTAAACCGATAGATGCGACGGAGCCGAGCCGCTTCCCGTGCGACCATGAGATCAACATCAACGAGTACTAACGTGCGGAGAATTTGCTCGATTAAAAAAGTCTGTTCATTGGTAATCTTTGTGTAACCAAGAAGTTCTGCAACGGTGATTGTTGACCCTGCGAAGTGTTCACCCTTCAAAACCATTGCTTCAAGCCATCGGCTGATTGGCTTGTCATCTTTGAGATAGTAGATGAGGATATTGGTATCGAGCACCAGCATAGAACGCTAGAGATCGCGCTCTGTTCTCACAACGCGCTGATATTTCAGTGGGCTAGTACGATTTTTTTTCCATATGCCACGTGCCGCTTGCCAAACCAAAAGAGCATCGCTTGGTGCGGTTAGTGTTTGTTGTTTTGTGTGTGTGAGTTGTTTGGTGGTCATAATTAAAGTGTATTAGTTAATGGAGTGGATGTCAAATACGTCGGGATGACAGGGGGTTGACTTTTTTAGGCGGGCGACGTAAGCTCAAGAAAGCTATGACATACTCATTTTGTAAGACGTTGGAGGAACTCAAGGGGGAACAGAATTCGGTCATTATTTTTATTGAGAAGAATCAAAAGACGTTACCACGTGAGGCGCGGGAGTTGCCGGAGGTGGCGCAAAGCACCATCGCGAATTTTTTGACATCGTCTGATTTTAAGGGAGAGGTTGGGGAGATGGGGGTGGTGTATCCTGGGAAGCAGCGCGTGGTGCTTGCGGGAATTGGCGAGCGGAAATCGTTTGACGCACAGAGCGCGTGGAAAGTGATTGCTACAGCATCGCAGTATGTGCAAAATAAAAAGCAGGATGTATTTACACTGATACTTCCCGCGTGGTTTGTTTCTAAATTCAAACCAGAACCGCTGGGTGTTTTGATTGCGAAGGCGATCGGCATGGGGACGTACCATTTTGATCAATACAAAACTGACCCGGAACGGAAATCACTCGCGATTAAACGGGTTGCGCTTTTTGGTGTAGAAGGACGATATCGTCGCGCGTTTGAACGCGGTCTCACTACGGGACAGATTGTGGCAGACGCGATTAATCACGTGCGCGATCTTGGTAACTTGCCGCCGATTGAAATGACGCCGACCTATCTTGCGAAAGAGGCAGAGAAATTGGCCAAGCAATTTCCGAAATTAAAAGTAACCGTGCTTGGCCGCGAGGAAATGAAAAAACTCGGCATGGGCGCGCTACTTGGTGTTGCGGCTGGTTCTGTGCAACCGCCGGTGTTTATTGTGTTGGAATGGATGAACGGGGCAAAAACAAAAAAGCCGATTGTGTTTGTTGGGAAGGGCATCACTTTTGATTCGGGTGGCATTAGCATCAAACCGGGCGAGCAGATGGATGAAATGAAGTATGACATGTGCGGCGCCGCTGCAGTTTTGGGCGCGATGCGCGTGATCGCGGCGACGAATGTAAAAAATAATGTGGTGGGTCTTATGCCGACCACGGAAAACTTGCCGTCCGGCAGTGCGTATCGTCCGGGGGATATTTTGCGTACCATGGGCGGAAAAACTATTGAAGTATTAAATACGGATGCTGAAGGCCGATTGATTCTGGCCGATGCTTTGTGTTATGCTAAGAAGTACGAGCCGCGCGCCGTGGTGGATCTTGCCACATTGACCGGCGCGTGCGCGTTTTTCATGGGACCGTGGCACGCGGGGTTGTTTTCAGACAATGAGGATGTCGCGCGGCGTGTTGTCGGCGCGGCCAAGGCGGCAGGTGAAGGCGTGTGGCGTTTGCCACTTTTGCCCGAGCATTCTAAATTGGTGAAAAGCGAGATGGCTGATGTGAAAAATATCGGTGGCAGAATTTCTGGCGCCGCGACTGCCGCCGCGTTTTTGAAAGAGTTTACATCGTATCCATGGGCGCACTTGGACATTGCCGGCACCGCGTGGACGTGGAATATGAAGGCCGAGCCCTGGATGCGCGCAGGCGCGACAGGGTATGGAGTGCACTTGCTCGTGGAGTTAGCGAGAGAGTGGAATTAACTTGTCATCCCGAGCGACTCGCCGCGAGGAGTCGAGGGATCCCTGATAGTGGGATTTCTCCACTCACTCGTGAGGCACTCGTTCGGTCGAAATGACAACAACAATATGCCTCTACAAAGTCCTGACATAGCACGTCCTCGGCAGGAAGTAGCTGAGGCGTCTCACGAAGTCCCTAAAAAAATCGAGGGCGGTATTCGGATTGTGAATGTGGTGGAAGTGGCGGCGCGATTTGAGGCGGGGCAGCGCGCGGAAGCGCAACGCGCGGAATTGACCGAACAATCTGCGCGCTCGGATATGGCGAAAGCAAAAGAAGCGGCGGGAAAGTTTAACAACCCGGCGCTCATCAGCCGTTTATTGGCAGAAATTGCGCCCAAAGAACGCGTGGCGCAGAAATCGGCGGCGGATCGCGAGACGGCAACGCTGAAAGCAACCGAGGCGCGTGCGGCCGGAGAGCTTCTCAAGATTGAAAAAGATCAGCCGGCGCTTGACGCATGGGAACGCACGCGTGAACAAGAAGCCAGCGCTTTGCAAAAAGAATTAAAGTTAGACCCGGATAATAAACAGGCGCGGGACAGATTGGCACAGGTGACCGTTGAATTAAACACGGTCATGAATTTACCAAAAGTTAAGCAGGAATTATTGAACTGGAATCGTGCGCAACAGCCGCCGCGCGCGGAGGCGCCGCGGATGGCGGCCCAATTATGATTACACGCATCACCGGTACGATTGTGGAGCGGGGGCCGGAACTGGTGGTACTGGAGGCGGGGGGTATTGGATACGCTCTCCGCGTGCCCGCCACACTTGCCGTTGGTCTGCGCGATGGCGAGGTGGTGACACTTCACACGCATTTTCATGTTCGGGAAGACGCGCAGGAATTATACGGATTTAGCGATCGCGCGTCGCTTCTTTTTTTTGAAAAGCTCATTGGCATTTCTGGCGTGGGCCCCAAAACTGCGATCCATATTATGGCGCTCGGTACGGTTGCGGAAATAAAAACGGCAGTTGCGCGCGAGGATGTCGCATTTTTGACGAGCGTCTCCGGCGTGGGGCGCAAGATTGCAGAGCGCATAGTGATGGAATTGCGCGAGGCATTTCAAAAAGAAATCGGTGTGACGTTTCAGGGCGCGACGCCCGGAATGCAGGAGGTGGCGGAGGCGCTTATGTCGCTCGGATACAAAACCACCGAAATCCAGAAGGTGTTAACACAATTGCGACAAGGTGGTACATTGGGGTCAACAGAGGAATTATTGCGACAGGCATTACAACGCATCCAACAAGTATGAACAAATTTGAAATGAAACAAGCGGCTGAATCGCCGAGAGAGCACGTGAGCGCGCGTGAGGCGCATGGGGAAACGATTCCCGAGGAATACGCGCAAGTTGCAGATACGACAGACCCTAATAAGAACGAAATTACGTATCCTGGAAAATTGCCGGATCATACGGATGCCAAAACAAAATGGGAGCACGAGGACCAGATGGAACTGTCGTTTACCAAAGTGTTGGCGCGTGTAGGCGGCGCGATGCGCGACGCGGGCGATGTGTTGGTGGGTCCAGAGACATATCGCGCTCTCGCACTGGTGGACGTTCAGCGAGAGGCGCTCGAGAAAGTTTCTAAAGAGGATATAGGCGCTTATTTTAAAGAGAAACAGCAACTTGATGCCGCTCAACAAGCGCTTGAAGCGACTCTTCGTGCGCGGGAAGCGGTGGACCCCGCCATCCGTAAAAAATTAAAGATCACGGAAGGTTTATTGGAATTGGTGAATAAGTTTCAGGGAGACCTGACAACTAAAAATGTGATGGATTATTTCAATCGGCGGAACGAGATGGCGGAGCGCGAGGGAATGCCGGCGGAGGTGGCGCCACCGACTGTGTCTGATATGAAGGCAATTACGCGTTCCGAACGGCCGGTTGCGCGACATAAGGAGCGTGAGAGGCAGGAGTTGGCGCATCGCGAAACGATAATTTCAGATACCATGTTGGTTGTTGACCCGGAGTGGGCGCGTACGCCAGCCCCCACCATGGAGATGGTTGCGAAGAAATTGGAATCCATCGGCGGTACGTATAAAATGCAGGAGGAGGTTTTGCAACGCGGCGGGCGCGTGCTTGGGAGTATCACAAAACAGATACGCGAAGCCGGTAGTATGTATGGAAATGCCGAACGAAAATCAGCATGAAATATTCCTTTATGCAATCGCGGGAGTGGGGGAAGTTTCAGGAGGCCGTGGGGCGGCGGGTTGAGTGGGTGGCGATTGGGGGTCTGGAGGTACAGATGGTGTGTGTGTCACTGCCATTCGGTCTTTTTTATGCGCAGGTTTCACGCGTGGATTTGGACGAGGATGGGTGGCGGCAGGTGGTTGAGCGCGCGCGGAAGAGCGGCGCGGTGTTTGTTCGCATTGAACCAGTTAAAGAGCGAGAAATAAAAAGTGAGAAGCAACTGAAGGTGCGCGATTTGCATCCATCTACTACACGAATTATTGATTTGTCTCTCACCGAAGAAGCGCTTCTTGCGCAGATGAAATCAAAGACGCGGTACAACATCGGACTCGCGGCACGGAAGGGTGTGGTGGTGCAGGAGGCACGCGGCGTGTGGGGTATTCGGAAATTTTTGAGATTATTAGAGAAGACCAAAGAGCGACAGCAGTTTACGGTTCACGCGCCGGAGTATTACGAAAAGATGATGGCGATGGATGGAGCGCGGTTGTTTGTGGCGAGGTACAATGGGAAGGTGCGTACGGCAAACATTATTATTTCGCACGGCGATACGGCGACGTATCTGCACGGCGCATCATCGGAAAAAGACCGAGAAGTTATGGCGCCGTATCTGTTGCATTGGATGACGATGTTGTGGGCGAAGAAACAAGGATTTCGATGGTATGATTTTTGGGGAGTGGCGCCTGAAGGCGTGACGGACCATCCGCTCGCGAGCGTGAGCAGATTTAAGGAAGGATTTGGCGGTGCGGTGATTGAGTTTCCCGGAACATTTGAAATTCCACTGCGGCCGGTGTGGTATCGGTTGATACGATTGCATCGGCGGTTGCGACATGTTGTGTAACACGACTATTGCAGTAATGCGTTTTTGGTGTTACAGTGCGGTTCGATTGCGCCCATAGTTCAACGGATAGAGCGTGGGATTCCGGATCCCAAGATCGAGGTTCGATTCCTCGTGGGCGCACCACAATCTGATTTTTTGCAAATTTGCCGACCATTTCGTTGGCGGCACGAAGTGTCGCCCAAGCATTTTCCCCCGACAAATCCTCTTCGCTCGGCGCGCTGACGCGCGCCTCTCTGCCCGCCAAGACGAGGTTCGAGCCAAAGAT
>JBBTXJ010000081.1:0-3929 GCA_038062335.1 Patescibacteria group bacterium
CGCCGCCCCGTGCGCCAGCAAGAATCCACTTGATGCCGGCATACAGCATCATGACGAGCGCCACGGTGCCCACAATGCCCAGCGCGCCTTTAATTATACGCCCAATGAATTTTTGCGGGGTTGTTTTAATGGGGTCCAAGTCAGCAATACCCTGCACGCCCGCTGATTTTTTGTCTGTTTGCGCGTTGGGGTTCTCGGCGTATGCTTTTTGAGGGAACAGGAAAAATAAGCTGGCTATGGCAAGACCGCACACAAAAATGCGTGTATTATTTTTTTTGTTTGAGATACACGTCATATTTGCCGGTTGGGTCCAAGAATGTAAGCGCAAATTTTACGACCGTGAAGGCGCTGAAGATGATGATGAGCCCCACGATCGCCGCCACCATTTTATCTTTACCCCCCTGCACTTTTTTTGGATTGCCGGCTGACGTGAGCATGAGGAATCCGCCCCAGACAAATATGACCAGCGCCACTGACCCGCTCAAGCCCAAGAGAAAACGGCCGTAGTTTACGCCGAGTTGGATCGCTGAATCGAGCGTAATGCATCCGCCAGCTTGTTTCGCGCATTCGGGCAGGAGCCCGGCGTGAGCGATAAGCGGTAGAAAAAGGGCGGGTAGCGTGGCAAGCGCGCCCGCAAGACGACCACGCGTCATAGTGATTGGTTAATTTTTGATGCGGCGCGGTTTACCGTAGTGCCAAAGAGGTCGCCGGATTCCTCAAGCGCCCGATTATCATGAATGTAATCAATCATTTCAGCGAGCGCGCTGTCTGCCGCTTCTGGATTCCGGCCGCGATACCAGCTCTGTGCTGAAAGCACCTGTGCCGCAAAGGGCGCGAGGTCCGGGTTCTGAAGTTGTTTATCAATAGAAGCGCGCAGGGCCGTGGGTTTGCGCATTCGTTCCGCGTAGGCATCCGACTGCTCGGCGCGCGTGATGAAGCTTATAAAATCCCATGCCTCATTCGGCGCTTTTGATTTTTTACTTACCGATTCAACCCAGTAATTGGCAACATTTTTTGGTTTATTAGGGTCAAGTTGCGGCATTTGAAGGATGCGATAGTTCAGTTTCGGCGCGCGCGCTTTCAAGAGTGGAATGTGGTAGCTGTAGCCAAAGAAGAACGTTGCTTTTCCGCGCGAGAAAGCATCAAGCGACGACTCCATTTGCGCATTCCATGTGTATACCTGTTTGGTTGGGTTGCCGAATCTGTGTAGAATTGGAGCGCCTGAATAGCGGGCGAAGTGTCCGCTGACTGCCCCTCCGCGATAAGATTGAAGACCGCGCGTCCACGGCTGTCTGACATCGTGGCGCCGTTTTGCAAGATGAGCGCGGTAATTATGTCCGCGGCGCGGTCCACGTTTTTACCGGCACCAAACGCGCCGCCTGCCTGCACGATGTTTCCGGCGCTGTCATACCGGGTTGCGGCCACTACGGCGTCTTGGAGTTCTGCCCATGAGGCGGGCGCCTGCGGCACACCGGCCTGGTCCAAAAGATCCTGATTATAGAAAAGCACCATGGTGTCAAGCGTCACGGGGAGTCCCCAGATTTGCGGTTTGCCTTTTTCGTCTGCTCGTACGACATCATTCACTACTGCTGGAACAAAAACTCGTTCCATTTGTTGCGGTGAGAAGAGCGCGGTAGTGGCGAGTTGTGTTATTTGTTCGGTGCCAATCGCGCCTTTTTTGGTATAGACCTGTGCTACCTGCACGGAGGGCGGCGCGGGCAGTAGTTTGGTTTGGTATTTACCGACCCAGCTGTTGTGAAGAGAGATGATGTCCGGTCCGCGGTCTTCGGCGAGCGCCTCAACAATCTGCTGTTCGAATTCTTCCGGGCGAAGCCGACGGTAGCGGATGCGGATTTGCTGGTGCGTGGCGCGGTATTTTGTGATGAGTTCATCCATGAGCCGGCTGTCATGGATGGTGCTCCAGTATTCAAGTGTCACGGGCTTTGCGGCGGCTACGGCTTCTTTTGAACCGCCGCGGCATCCAAGCCCGCCAACAAAAAGAAAGGCGATGACAAGCGAACTATACAACACCCATCGTGTGCGCATATGCAAATAGTATAGCACAAAAGATGAGAGGGTGTGTAGTGGGGATGAGTATTTAAAGATGGAGCGTGCGGATGGTTTCGCGTAAAGCGTCGCGCACGTCCGGATGTTTGAGGCCGAAAGCGATGATGGCGCGAAGATAATCTGCCTTGTTGCCGCAGTCATACGGAGTGCCTTCAAGAATGTGCGCGTAGAGCGCGTGTTTTTTTGCGTATTCCATGAGGGCGTCAGCGAGCCGGACTTCACCGTTTTTGCGCGGTTTGAGTTTTGCGAGTTCGTCAAAGATTGCTGGAGTAATGATATAGCGGCCAAAAATGGCGAGATTGCTCGGTGCTTTGTTGGGAGCCGGTTTTTCAACAAGTTTTGTTACTTGTATGGTATGCTCATCTATCTTTTTTCCACCGACCACGCCATAACGCGAGAGCGTTTCCTTGGGCCGCGGCGTTACACACACTACCGGATCGTTGTATTTTTCGTACACGCGCATGAGTTGTTTGATTGCCGGTATTTTGGCATCTACGAGGTCGTCGCCAAAAAAGACCGCGCACGGTTCATCGCCGATGAGATCACGTGCCCCCAAGATGGCATCGCCATCGCCTCTTGGCGAGCGCTGGCGGATGTATACAAATTGCGCGAGGTCGGAAATATCCAGCATCTGCCCGAGCGTTTTTTTGTCGCCTTTTTCGCGGAGGCGGTGTTCCAATTCAAAGTTGCGGTCAAAATGGTCCTCAATGGCGCGTTTGTTCTGGCTCGTGATAAAAATAATTTCTTTGATGCCGGCCGCCACCGCCTCTTCTACAATATATTGAATGACGGGCTTGTCCACCACGGGTAGCATTTCTTTTGGTTGCGCTTTCGTGGCCGGGAGGAATCGTGTGCCGAGGCCGGCGACGGGGATAATGGCTTTGGTTATTTTGGTAGGCATAGCGCGGTCACTATACCGTATTCACGGATTTTTTCATAGTTTAAGCGTACACACCATGGGGAGGTGGTCGGACGCATCTACATCGGGTTGGTAGTGGTCAATAACGGTGAGATCGGAACTTACGAAGAGATGGTCAACCACGGCGTTTGCGAATTTTTGGTCAGTTTTAATCCGCATGTTGAATGAGGTTGCGCGCTCGCCTTTGAAAACATTGCGCAGGTGTTTTTCGAGATTTCCGATTGTTTCTGTTTTCTCTTGTACATTAAAGTCGCCTGAGATGATGGCGTGCGGTATGCCTTTGATACGTTTGATGATGGTGCCGCTCATGGCAAGGCGGCGTGAGTTATCATTGCCATCATGGCCCCAGATGCCATGGATACTATAGACATTGAGCAGAGTATCAGGGGCGTCTATCGTGGCACGCACCATATTCCGCGGTGCATACTCCGCAGTTTCCATGCCAGTTTTTCTTTCACCAAATGGAACATCGAAAAAGATGGCTTCGTGTTTAGTGATGGGAAATTTTGAGAGTATTGCGTTGCCCCACGGGAGGTTGAGATTATCGCGTGTATCAATTATTGCGGGTGCAAAGGCGTGATAGGGGTATCCTAATTCCTGCTTTAAGATGTCTAGAGTGCGGAATCTTTTTTCTAGGGTTGTGTCATGGCCGTCGTATACTTCCTGAAGCGCCACGATGTCTGCGTCTTCGCGTTTCAAAAAATCAACCATGGTATCCCAAAGTTTTCCGCCAAGCCAGACGTTGAGTTGAAGATATTTTAACTGCATGTCCACCAGTATACCCTTAACAATGACTCCCAGCTACATATCCGGTTGTCCAGCAGAGTTGTAAGGAATACCCGCCGGAGGGACGATCAATATTTAACACGTCCCCAATGAGATAGAGGTGGGGAATGAGGCGAGACTCCATGGTTTTGAAATCCACTTCTTTGAGTGTCACGCC
>JBBTXJ010000082.1:0-1588 GCA_038062335.1 Patescibacteria group bacterium
AATAAGCGGCTGTAGTCGCCAAACTCGCGTAAATAAAATCCCCATAACCCCATGACCATTCCCCGGAGAAAAACCCTCATCCTGTTTGCCCTCTGCCTCGCCCTCGTGGCCGGCGCGGTGTTTTGGGCGGGCGCGGAGATGAGTTGGGCGCAGAGGGCTGGGCCGGGAGTTAGAGCGCCCACCCCCGCAGCGCCAGCACCAGCAGGAAGCGGCGCAGGAACAGCTGTCAGCACCACACTAAGCGGCCTGGCAAGTTTAGCTGGCACAGGAATAGCCAATGCCGTCACTGGAATTAGTTTGGTATGGGGCGTTCTTTTAGTACTCTACGCAATCTTGTATTGGGCACTGGGCGAAATAGGCGGGCTTCTCAACTATATCTACTATCTCAACATGGTCATCGTCCCGAGCCAAATCGCTGTCGTACAGGCAGGATGGATTGCTCTCCGGGACATTGCCAACGGGTTGTTCATCCTTATCATCCTCTGGATCGCCGTCACGATTATTTTCAATCTTGACAACCTCGGCGGTAAGAAGCTACTCGTGCGCGTCATCGTGGTCGCTCTCCTCATCAACTTCAGCTTGCTTATGGTGACGACGGTGTTTGCATTCGCGAATCAGTTAGCGCTCCCTTTTGCTAAAGCATTAAAACTCGACCCGTTTGACCCTACGACGAAAACAGGCATCGCCGACATTATCGTCAGCAACTCGCGGATCCACACCACGGCGCAACTCATTAGCGATAACGGCGTCACCCAGCAACTCAAACGAGAAGTGGAAGCGTTGAGGCCTCCCCCACCCACGGGCGCGGCCGAGACCGAAACAAAACAACTAAACCCCAGTCGCATACCGTTGCGCTACTGGTTTGCAGGAATATGGCAGTCGATAGGAGGCGCACCAGCAATCCAAACCGCGCAGGCACTCACTCCAGGACAAGTTACCCTTGGCGCTTGTCTCGGCGCTGGAATAGGAGTGTTGTCATCTGCGACTGGTATTCTTGCGGCTGTTGGGGGTCCGTTGGCCTATGGAGCCGGGAGTGTATGTATAACCATGCTCTCAGGACTCCTCGTCACTAATGCAGTAGTGGCCGAGCTTTCTGATGGATCTGGGGGACCTATCGGGGGCGTATTCAAACAACTCCTCAATTTGGCTGTAGCAGATCTTTTTCTTCTTCTCACTGCTCTCTCCATCCTCGCTGCACTGGTGATTTTGATGGTACGGATTGTAGCCATGATCTTCATTGGCGTCTTTGCGCCGATTGCGTTTATGGGGCTTGTAGTCCCGCGCTATGGCGAACGGATATGGAATATGTGGTTGGACAATCTCTTCCGTTGGGCATTTGTCGCTCCTATTTTTTATTTCCTCCTCTACCTCTCGCTCCTTATGCTAACTACTGCCGCCGAAGCCCAAAATGCGCTTCCCACTCAAAAACTTGTTCCTTTCCAAGCAAGCGGGGCTTCTATACTTGCCCTCTCGATGTTCCTCGTCTTCCTCTGGGCGTCCATCTTCCTCACGCGGAAGGCCGCGGGGATGGGGGCCGAAGCCGCGCTCACGTTTGGGAAAAAACTCGCGGGCGTGGGGCTAGGGCTGG
>JBBTXJ010000083.1:0-1022 GCA_038062335.1 Patescibacteria group bacterium
TCGTGGACATTTTGGCGCTGTCGGGATCGGTGATGTTGCTCTTTCTCTCATTGCCGCTTGGGCCGAGGTTTGGCTTCGCGGTCTTGAGGAAGGTTTTGATTCGGTCGATCTTGCGCACATAGTTGGCGCGCTTCTTCTCCTCCTGGGCCACGACCGGGGAGAGTTTCTCCTGGGCGTCTTGCGCCTGATGGCGGGCCACGATCTTTTGGGCCACGGTGTGCAGTTTCTTTTGCTTGTGACGCAGCTCCTTGAGGGTTCCGCTCCATTGCTTCGAGGCATTACTGGGCAATTTGCAGCCGTCGATGGCGAAGGTGTCCTGGCCGATCAGATTCAGTTCGCTGGCATACAGCAAAACATCGGTGAACACGCTCGTCACTTCCCGGTGCATCTGCGAAATGAAGTCCGCGATCGTGGTGAAGTGCGGGCGGGTATCGGCGGACAGCGCCATGAACACCACATGGCGTTCGCAGGCTTCGGCCAGTTTGCGGCTTGAGACGATGCCTTTGTAATAGCCGTACAACACGATCTTGAGCAACACCGAAGGATCATAGGCCAACCGGCCGGTTGCATCGTTGGTGTAGCGCGCGGCGAATGGCGAAAGATCGATGTGCTGATCGACGATCTCGTTCAGGGAATATTCGAAGGAGCCGGGCAGAATCTGATCACGGAAGGAAACGGGGATGAATTTGTCCTGATGGACGTCGTAGGGCTTGTAGCGGGCCATCGACACCTCCTTTCATGCTGAGCGGTGATGCACCGCAACACGATTGATCGATAGCTGGATTTTACGTGGTTTGGGGAGTTTTTCTACAGTCTCAACAGCTAAATATCTAAAGGTCTGAGGTCACATTTTGTGACCTCAAAATTCTCTCGACGGTATCTGCTTTAAGGTCGCATTTTGCGACCTTAAAGCGAGGCGGTTGTTTTGAGATCGCAAATTGCGACCTCAAACACCTGAATTGAGGATGCGCGGGGAATCCCCTACACTGACCAAGCCATAAACATAACAACGGTGTAACAGG
>JBBTXJ010000084.1:0-3726 GCA_038062335.1 Patescibacteria group bacterium
AATAATGTTCATGGTGGCAAGCGGCAATTCAAATGTCTTGTGTTTTAAACGAAAACATTTGCGCAGATATTTAAACGTTGGCAGATTTGCTTCCCACGAAGCCGCGCGCGCCGTCGCAAGCGACACTGCCAAAATAGCGTTCGCGCCCAATTTCTTTTTGTTCGACGTGCCGTCAAGCGCGAGCATTTTCTCGTCAATCTTCCGCTGTTCACGCGCGTCCATTCCTTTCAATGCGCGCGCGATTGGCTCATTCACGTTTTTGACGGCCTTTTGCACGCCCGCGCCGCCGTACCGCTTTCCGCCATCGCGAAGCTCAATCGCCTCATGACTGCCGGTTGAAGCGCCCGATGGCACCGACGCCTCACCCACGCATCCTGACGCTAACTCTACAAACGCACGCACCGTTGGATTCCCGCGTGAATCCAGAATCTCCATGCCGGAGATAGCTTTGATCTTGAAGGACATAAAACTTATTAAATAATGAACGGCGTTAGTATATCATTTTTTAGCTAAAAGCGCCTCAATCCCCGGCAGAGGCGCTCCCGCCAAAAAGGCAAGCATCGCCCCGCCGCCAGTGGATACATGCGATAGTTTATCACGAACGCCTACGGCCTCCAAAGCTTGAATCGTCTCGCCGCCACCGGCAACCGTAAACGCGCCACGCAAAGACGCCGCGCCCATCATCCGCGCAATCGCGTACGTGCCGTACTCATACGGATGCTGTTCAAATTTTCCCATCGCGCCATTCCATATAATGGTGTGTGCTTTTTCCAACAACATGCCGATTTGCAAAATACTTTCCGGTCCGATATCAAATACTTCTAAATCGGCATCCACGTGCCGATGCGCGTCGCGCGTCAGTTCCAGAACCTGCGCATCGCTCCCATCCGCGCGCCCGAGCACCAAATCAACGGGGCGATACACTTTGCGCGCACGCACCAGCGCATCCGCATCGCGCAACACGGTTTTTTCAAAATCCTGATGACCAATCCGATAATCCCGCGCGTTCAAATAGGCCACATATACCAGTCCACCCACAATCACCTGATCCGCGGTCTTCATGAGCGCGCGCAGGACCGGCAATTTTGTTTCCACTTTCGCGCCGCCGAGCACGAGCGCCATCGGCCGCTTCGGCGCGTGGCGCACGGCAGTAAGCGCTTCCACTTCTTTCTGCAACAAAAAACCGGCGTAGCTCGGCAAAAAATCCGTGATTGCCACAACTGACGCGTGCGCGCGATGGCATTCGGAAAACGCATCGTTAACATACACCTGCGCGAGACCGGCCAATTTTTTTGCGAACAGAGAATTATTCTTTTTTTCGCCCGGATAAAAACGCAGATTCTCGAGCATCGCAACGGAACCATTCTTCTGCGCTGACACCGCGGCCTGACTTGGCATGGTATCAAAAAACTTCACCGGATGTTTTACGAGCTGTGCCAGATGCTGTGCTACCGGCTTGAGCGAAAGCGCCGCGACTTTCTTTGCTTCCGGCCTCCCGAGATGCGCGCCGACCACCACGCGCGCCCCGCGCGACACCAAAAACTCAATCGTCGACAGAACCATTTTTATCCGCCAATCATTCGCCACGCGCATCACGCGTCCCGCGCGCGCCATCGGCACATTCACGTCCACGCGTAAAAAAATACGCCGACCGGCAAGGTTGCGTATGTTCGTGATGGACGGAAGTACCATAGACCACTATTGTACCACAACTTGCATCCTCGGCGACTCTTTGCTAATGTCTCCGCAAGGAGGGAACATGCAACGGTTTTTTGACGCGCAAGCAGACTGGACCGGCGAACACAATCCGAGGACGATAAAAGAGCGCAAGGCGTACCTCAAGAACTGCAGACCGCAGCGCAAAGTGCTTTTGGGTATGATGCTTCGTTCCGTCCGCAACCAACGGGCCGGATTTGCGAGGGAATACCTTAAGCACTGGCTTGACCAGCTTGAACCAGAATCCATGGTTGGCATCACGCCTAACTTACGAGAGCTTCTGGTACTGGCAAACCAACGCGGGGACACACGGCTTGACCGACAACGTCGCTATGAAGCGATCCGCTTCTTTGATGAAGCGCGGGCTATGGTTGAGCTGGAACAGCAAGATCGAATCGACTATATCTACAAAGATCTCACGGCAATGATCAAACTGCTCGTGTCGCACCTGTTTGAGCTGGGCAGTGATCTGGTCACCATCTGGACCGGCCATGACCGGAACGACAGCTATCGCGTAAAGGATTTTTCTATCGGCGTGCCTCTTGCTCGCGATGGACTGTTCATCCGGCAAAACGCCATCACCTGCCGCTTCTACGAAACACCACACGGACGGTGCGTAGTGGCGCTTCATCACCGTATAAAGGAGCACTATGCGACACTCCTCAAGATGGTGAAACAACAGCGCGAGGGATTGGAAAGCCCCTCAACGATTAACGATCGCTGCGCCCTGAAACTCGTGGTTCCCAATGAGGAAACCGCGCTTGCCGTTGCAAAGCATATTCAGCAAATCATTGAGGACGCGGGTGGCATCATCGCGCGACGCAAAGATACGCTGACGCAAGACCCTGATCGAGCTAATCGGCACTCCTCGCGGTTCTTCAAAATCTTGTCGCTGATCATCGTATGGCGGAAACGGCACTTCGAAATCCAGATCACCACGTTCCCGCACTACTACTCGAGTGAGTTCGCGGTGGATGAGGAGAATCACACCATCTACCGCCTGCTCCAGTGCTTCGACCACTACTTCCCGTGGATCTTCCCAACGGAGATTTACGGGATTGATTGGAACGACCGCCAGCTCCGGCGCGACATCATGGCATTCGAAATCGTGCGCATGGGGTGGCGCGTTGACCGACGCACGTTGCCCATCTCCCAAACCGAAGAAGAATAGACCTACGCCCTGCGCCATGCGCGGGGCTTTTTTTTATTGTTTATGTGGCATAGGTCTAACATGGTCGGGGTGACAGGACTCGAACCTGCGAAAAACCTCTCGCACCCCATGCGAGCGCTCTACCAACTGAGCTACACCCCGAATTTTTGTTTAAAAAATCGCCATACGGCGACCATGATAGCCCAAAACTCCGGCGATCCCCGGAGTTTAGGCCTTTAGATCCTTCACAAAGCAGTTACCTAACCTGTCCGGAGAAAACTCACGTTCAGGTGGGTCGCCGCAATCCGATCCCACGGGATCGGATAATATAGACGTCCCTAGTATTGAGGTTGTAGAACAAGTTATACGGTCCTGCTCAATGGAAGGTAGTTCTAGTATATGTTGGGGTAAAAACGCTGTCAAGAGAAAAGTTATCCACGGGTTATCCCCTCTCATCCTCCATATAGAGGAGTTCGTCGGTGCGATCGTAGTCAAAAATTTCAACTTCGGTGAAGAAACGCGCCACCTCTATTTTTGCGGCATCCACTGAATCTGAACGATGCAAAATGTTACAGCCGCGGCTGTTCGCGAGATCCCCCCGAATGGTGCCGGGACCTGCCTCGCGCGCGTTCGTGACGCCGCTTGCGTCGCCGACCACTTTCACTACCTCAACCCCTTCCCACACCATCGCCACCACAGGCGCAGACATCATAAACACCTCATACGCCGGATAAAACGGCTTATCCGCAATATGGGCATAGTGCTCGCGCCACAGCTCTGCGCTCGGGCGAATCATTTTTGCGGCAACCAACTTCAGGCCCTTTTGTTCGAGCCGTTGTGTCACCTCGCCAACCAAACCA
>JBBTXJ010000085.1:0-2866 GCA_038062335.1 Patescibacteria group bacterium
AAAAGATATAGTATGCCCGCCGCGACAAAACTAATTCGTAGCCGCATCAGTGCGGTCAAAAATACACGCAAAATCACGAAAGCGATGGAGCTCGTTGCCGCGTCAAAAATGAAACGGGCAACGGACGCGGCAATCAACAGCCGTCCGTACAGTTTCGCGGCAGAAGAAATATTGGAGCGATTAAAAGGAAAAACAACCGTGATACATCCACTTTTGCGTGAACCGGAAGCGGTAAAAAACGAACTGTTGATAGTAATAACGTCGGATCGTGGTTTATGCGGCGGTCTCAACGCGAATATTATTCGCGAGGCGCTTGCGTATCTCACGCAACAAAAAGAGCGCGGAGTAATGGTGCGCGTGGTGACCGTGGGTAAAAAAGGTCGCGCCCCTCTCGCAAAAAGCGGCGCGGAAATCATCGCGGATTTTACGGAAATAACGCAGGTGGTTGATTTTTTGAAGATACGTCCGGTCGCGCAAATCGCGCTTGAAGAATTCAAATCAGCACGCGTGGATACGGTGACGGCATTGTATACGGAGTTTCAATCAGCGTTGATCCAACGATCCGTAAAACGCACTATTCTGCCGTTATCGCAACTTGTTCCCGAAACGAGCAACAAAAAACAGGGCGCACCGGTTGAATATATTTTTGAGCCGTCACCGGAGATTGTGTACACCCAGATGCTACCGCGATTTTTAGAAACACAGGTGTACCAAGCGATCCTTGAAGCGGTCGCGTCAGAACATTCCGCGCGCATGTTTGCTATGCGTAATGCCACGGAAGCGGCGGATGAAATTTCAGCCGATCTAACCCTTACGTATAATCAAGCCCGCCAAGCCGGCATCACCCAAGAATTGGCAGAAATCGCCAGCGGCGCGGCCGCGCTTGAATAATCACTCATTATGAACACAGGAACAATAACCCAAATCATCGGTGTCGTGGTGGATGTTCGATTCGAAAAAGAATTACCGTCGCTCACGCACGCGCTTGAGACGAAATTGCCGGACGGCACGCCGCTTATTCTGGAAACGCAGTTGCATCTTGGTTCTCACACGGTTCGCGCTATTGCCATGTCCACCACGGATGGCCTTGCGCGCGGACAAGAAGTAACGGACACGGGCAGTCCTATCAGTGTGCCGGTCGGTAAGGAAACGCTCGGCCGCATGTTTGACGTTATTGGCGCTGCGATCGATGGCAAGGAAGACGTCAAAACAAAACACCGATGGCCGATCCATCGCCCCGCGCCGGAATTTAAGGATCAATCGATCAAAACAGAGGTATTTGAAACGGGCATTAAAGTGATTGACCTCATTTGTCCGTTTGTGAAAGGCGGAAAAGTTGGTCTCTTCGGCGGCGCGGGCGTTGGCAAAACCGTGGTTATTCAAGAATTGATTCGAAACATCGCCGCAGAGCATGGCGGCTATTCCGTATTTGCGGGAGTGGGCGAACGCACCCGCGAAGGAAATGATTTGTATCACGAAATGAAAAACTCGGGCGTGCTGGAAAAAACCACGCTCGTGTTCGGCCAGATGAACGAACCGCCGGGCGCCCGCGCGCGCGTGGGGCTCACCGGCCTCACGATGGCCGAATATTTCCGCGATGAAGAAGGGAAAGATGTACTTCTCTTTATTGATAACATTTTTCGTTTCACACAAGCAGGGTCCGAAGTGTCCGCACTGCTCGGCCGCATGCCAAGCGCAGTGGGATATCAGCCGACGCTCGCCACAGAAATGGGCGCATTGCAGGAACGCATCACTTCAACGAACAAAGGTTCCATCACCTCTGTGCAAGCCGTGTACGTGCCCGCCGATGACCTTACGGACCCGGCGCCCGCCACTACGTTCGCGCATCTTGACTCAACCGTAGTGCTTTCGCGTTCGCTTGCGGAACTTGGCATTTATCCGGCTGTTGACCCGCTGGACTCAAACTCCACTATTTTAGACCCCAATGTAGTGGGGGAGGAGCATTACACCGTTGCGCGGCGCGTCCAGCAGGTGCTCCAGCGCTACAAGGATTTACAGGATATCATTGCCATTCTTGGCATGGAAGAATTGTCTGATGAAGATAAGCTCGCTGTCACGCGCGCGCGCAAAATTCAGAAATTTTTGTCCCAGCCGTTCTTTGTGGCCGAAACATTCACCGGCACGCCGGGTGTCTATGTGAAACGCGAGGACACCGTAAAAGGATTCAAGGCGATTCTGGACGGTGCATTTGATGAGGTATCCGAGCAGGAGTTTTATATGAAGGGGAGTATTGAGGAGATTAAAAAGTAACATGCCGCTCCATCTCAAAATGGTCACTCCGGAACGCACGATCTACGATGCCGACGTAGATCAGATCACTGTCGCCACCATGGACGGTGAAATTACGATACTTCCCAATCACATTCCTCTCATCTCGGTGCTGAAACCGGGTGAAATGCGGGTGTTGAAACAAAACGATGAGATACCTATGGCGATTACCGGCGGATTCATTGAGGTCCAACCTGACAGCAGAGTAGAAGTGCTCGCCGATGCCGCAGAGCGCATCGAAGAAATTGATATTGAACGCGCCGAGGTAGCCCGCGCCCGCGCCGAAGAGTATCTGCGTGAAAAGAAATTTGAAACTGACGTAGAATACGCGTCTCTGCAAGCGCAACTTGAACGCGCCCTCGCGCGCATCCGAATTGCGAAAAAATATCGCAAGAAATGAATTCTCATGCGCGACATCCTCGCCGATCTCAATGAAGAACAGAAAGCGGCCGTTACTCACACCACCGGCCCGCTCCTTATTATTGCGGGCGCGGGCACCGGAAAAACTACGGTCATCACGCGGCGTATTGCGTATCTCATTGATAAAGATTCCAAAACTATTGAAATAGGTGCGTTT
>JBBTXJ010000086.1:0-2058 GCA_038062335.1 Patescibacteria group bacterium
TGAGCAAGCTCTGGAACGTGCGGATTAACGCCGGCGCCCGCGCCCACGGCTTCTCTTACAGCGTTTTTATTGACAAGCTCCACAAGGCCAAGGTAGGATTGAATCGCAAAGTGCTGGCAGAACTGGCGGCAAAACATCCATCGGTATTTGCAAAAGTGGTTGAAAGCGTAAAGTAATCATACGAAACAGCGCAGAGTGAGCTTGGCTAGTCGTGTGAGTAGTGCCCCCTCCTTCACTCCACAGCGATATAGTCAGGCTCACCCTGTGCTGTTTTTTTGTTAGACAGACTAGACATACGCGGCAAATGTTGCTACAATATTTTCGCTATCGTGGACCGGTAGCTTAGCCTGGTTTAAAGCGCCTCCCTGTCACGGAGGAGATCGCGGGTCCGAATCCCGTCCGGTCCGCAATTTTCACACCCCCTTGACGACTTTTGCCCCATCCGCTATACTACTGCCCATCCCATTCCGGAAACCACAGAGAAGGCAAGAAACATCGTGAACAAGAAAATCTACTGGATTGTGGGGCTCGCTCTCATGGTATACGCGGGGGTCTGCGCATTCACGGCCACGCATGCGCGCGCCGACGAATCGCAGAAGACGCCCATCTTCCTCCACTTCTGGAAGACAGACGGCGAACATGCGGAGATGGTGAACTTCACCATCCCGCGCACAGGCGAAGTGTGCCCGGATGGATTCTCGCGCACCGAAAATCCCACGTATTGCGGGCGCGACATCTTCGTGAGCGTTACGCGCCACGAGAACGGAGCTCTCTACAAAAGACTCGAGATCTTGAGACACGAACGTAGCCCGAGTGGTTACTGGCGTGCCTACGTGCGCACTCTCCCGGGTCTGCGGGAAATCGAAGTAGAACCGTTCCGCGACGATCTTGGTCTCATGCTTTCCGTCACCGGAACCATCCGATTGCGGCTCGACAAGAACGAATGGCGCGTGATCAAACGCGTTCCCGAACGCTCTTTCTTCGCGGAAACCGAACCGGGCTTCCCATTCATTCTGAATCTTGAGTGTGTGGCTGGGATTCCTGAATCCCGCGCGTCGCTCTAGACCGACAGGGGCGTCTATCACTGATAGGCGCCCCATTTTTTTATGTTCCTCCGGTAACATCACCTGTGGACGGCTGGTTTTCGACACTCTTAGATTCGGATGGTGGTAAAGAACCAACTTCCGATGACGTGGACTTCGGAGGCCCACTAAGAGTATCTAAACCCGCCGTCGACACAGGCGGTGTCACGGGAGGAATAAAAGTACCGACACCTGCGGCGACCAGCGGCATTTCGGCGCCGAGCGTTCCCTTGGCCAGTGTTTCCGCCAACACACCCATGCTCTTTAAGAATCCAATGCTGGGCTGGGGAATACCATCGGCGGAAATACGCGTTTTGGAAGGATCGCGCACTTCTGCTTCTTTTTCTGTCTGTACCCCTGCCGCGATCGCGGCGGCCAGTTCTGGTGACGGCGCCTCGGCCGTCTTGAATCCGGGCATCAGCGCGACCTCTGTCGCAATAGCGCCGAGCTCCTTCATTTCAACCGGCTGTGAAATATACTGCGCGTATCCCGGCGCTTCAATCAAGAGATAATACGTGTTGCGGCCAACCAAGAAAATGTACCGGCCGTCTTTGTCCGTGACACGCGTATCAAGCAACTTGTTATATTCTTTATCGAAGATGCGAACCACGGCGCGCGCGATCGGTTTGCTGGTTGACTTGTCGCGAATCGTACCGAATTGATTTGCCTTGCGCTCCGTGCGCGACAACCGACGGAAGAAAAGAAAAGATGTCATGTGCACACCCAAAAGCGCGCCCACCCACCATGACGGCGATACAACAAACGACACGACTGAAAAACTGAATCCGACACCTGATACGCCCTGCTGTACGCGCTTCCACACGTTTCTCTTCACCACGGTCTTCACGTCTTCTTTTTTTGCATCAGGATCAAGCGGAATACACGGATTGACCGGCGTCGCGTCCGCTTCCACTTTGATCGGATCGCCGTGATAAATGGGTCTGAATTCGCCATCTTCGCCACTTTCGCTAAATGT
>JBBTXJ010000087.1:0-6242 GCA_038062335.1 Patescibacteria group bacterium
TTTTGGCAAATTTGGGTTGAGCGACGGCAGGAGCGAACCTCATATCGTGCTGTTAGGCGAGGGTGAGGGACACGGAGCGATAGCGGAGTGTCCGAAAGCGCAGCGACCCCTTGCGTTTATTTTTTCAAATTGCTTTTCACACCAGCTTTCGTGTACTTGACAGTTTGCCCGCCCCCATGGTAATCTGCAAAGTCCTTTTGGACCGTGCCTCATAAGGGGCGCGAGACCGCACTTTAGGAGGTGCATCATGAAGATACAGCCCTTTCACAGTTCGCCGGAAGGGGTTCTGGAAGCGATGGAGAAGCTCGAGCGATCGAAGCGACTGCGGCGGATCTTTTGGTCCAGCTTCACGATCGCCCTTTCAATCGGCGTTCTCTATCTCTTCCTCAGGTACGTCGTCTGAGCGCGCCCCGCCCGTGTCCACTGACCAAGCGTCGGTTGGGCACGGGCGGGCAAACTTCATTCACTCTACCGAGTGTTTTTTTATTGCACAAAACTTTCACGAAAAGCAATTTGAAAAAATAAATGTCGCCTAACTATATATAAACCAACTCGTAGTTTTTTTGGCTTAACTATACTGTAATCTATTCAGCAATTTGCGTCCAGAGAGCGGATATAAAAAACCGGTCCGACGTGCGTCGAACCGGTGAGGCGCTCATATGAGCAAGGAACGGGCCGCAAGACCGGCAAGTCCATCGAAACCCGAATTGGGCCGCCCGTTAGGCATCAACAAACGAATGCTCTGGAATGCCTGCTGGGCGAGCCGATGGCCAGCATCGCGCTCAAGGCGCTTTACAATAACGCCCATATTCACCGTCTCGCCGATATCACGCAAGACGGATAGGAGCTCTGCGGTGTTGCGTTCATCTTCGATCCACCCAATCACCTGACTGATGGACCGAAGGAGCGCCCTTCGAACACGGTCGCCATCTTCGTGCCGCAGATCGAGCACCGGTTCTGGCGGAATCGTGTCGCCTGTCATGAATACGCGGATGTGCCGGAACACCGCCTGGATGTGCTCTGACTCGGCGAGCCAGAGCAGAAGCTCTGGCACCTCACGCACACCTGACTGGATGCGCGCCATCGTCACAACGAGCCGCCAGTGCCCCTCACGACCCAGCCACTCGATGAGCGGTTGCTGGGCACCGACCAACAGCTTGCGCACGCGCGCTGCCGCAATGGCGTCCACCACCACGCCGCTACTCAACATTCCGAGGCGTGGCATGTGCATCCTCCGTGTGTGATTGTCCGTAAGACGGTATACGCCTTCCTGTTCATCACCCACAGTGGATAACCAAAAAACACCCCATCAGAGGTGTTTTTTGTTACACGGATTATCGCGCCGCCGCGTTCACTTTTTTCATGAGCCGCGAGAGTTTGCGCGACGCCGCCTTTTTCTTCAGCACGCCGCGTTTTGCCGCCTTGCCGATGGCCTTCTGGGCCTCGCGGACAAACTTCTGCGCGTCCTCACGCGCACCGGCCTCAAGCGCCTTAACGGTCTGCTTGATGGCGCGCTTGTACGCGTCCTTGCGCGCCTGATTCAAAGCAACGCGCTTTTTGGTTTGTCGCAATGCTTTCTTGGCGCTATCTTTGTTGGGCATAGTGTTACTTTATGGAAAGTGGAAGTAGTGTAACAGAGGCGGAGTCCCTTGTCAAACTGAACAATTTTTATCCGAGAATCACCTTCAGCTCGAGCATGAGCTTACTGCGCGCCTCGATGCGCGTAGCATCGCGCTTCGCTTCGGCCTCATCTTCTGACTTGAAGTATGCCTCAAACGCGCGGTAGGCGGCATCCCTATCCTTTGCTTTGATTGCCTCTTTCAACGCGTGCATCAATTTATTGCGTGCTTCGCCAGCGGATTTCTTATACTGCGCATCTGCCTGATGCGCGCTTTTGCGATACGCATTGATCACAAGTTGCACCTTGGCGATGGTCGAGCGCTTTTCGTCTTTCTTAGCTTCCCACTCTTTTCTCTGCTCCACTACTACCACCGTGGCGGTGTTGTCGGTGTTCGCCGACACCGTTTGTGCACCTGCGATGGCGGGCGCAAACGTCATCCCTGCGAGCGCAAGGCTCGTCACAATTCTGCGAAAAGTGGTCATACACTTGTTCTTAAAAATTATTGCCACGTTATATAAAGAAAGGACGCGTGGCACCTAGCAGTCTTACAAAAACGGTTAACCTACTCACCGATGCGGATAACACTGTTGAAAAATTTTACAAACAAAAAATTTGACTGCGTGGGTCAAATTTACCTTCGAAGTGCAAACTTGACGCCTAAAAGTTTCTCAACCCAGCCTTATATTGAGTATACAGCACAATCAAAAACAAAACAATCCGCCACATGGCGGAATGTCAAGGACGGGGTGTGGATAATTACGATTGCGCGTCTTCTTGACCACTCGTTTCAAACGTATTCTCTCCTTCTCCTTCAGCCAACAATTCCGGCGGCTCGTTCCCCGAAGAAATGTATAAGTGGTCCGCAAACTTATCCAATCTTTTCTCGCCACTCTGATACGTTTTTGACGCGCTTGATATGTGTCTCCCCAGCACGCGGTAGTCCTCGCCAAACCGCTCCAAATAGTTCCGCAGCTGCCCCAAATTCTGCAAAATCTCCTGCGCGCGTTTTTCAATCTGCATCCCGCGCAAGCCAAGCAAAATGGTCTGCAGGTAGATGTAAAACGAATTCGGGGAAACCGGAATCACGCGGCGCTCGTGCGCGTATTCTACCAAACTTTTCCCCTCGGTCTCGCCGCGGACAATAATCTCATAAAATACCGACTCGCCCGGAATATACATGAGCGCCATTGGCAGGGTTCCTTCGTCCGGCAAAATATACGTTCTCGCGATCTTGTCTATGTGTTTTTTCACATCGGAGGCAAACTGCTTGCGCAAACGCTCACGCTCGTGCTCATCTTGCGTCTCAAATGACTTTTGGAGGCTCTCTAGAGGGAATTTTGAGTCAATTGGCACCAGGAGCCCATCGCGTAGCTTAATCACGGCGTCAACGCGATCACCGCCCTTAAACGTGTATTGTAGTTCATATTGGCCGGCGGGAAGTGCTTGCATCAAAATATCCGCCAAAAGGTGCTCTCCGATGGCGCCACGCAGTTTTGGTGAACGAAAAATATCCTGCAAGGAGGAAATGTCCTTCCCAACATCCTCAATACGCTTACTAGCCTCTTCAAGCTGACTTAATTTGTTTGTTACCAATGTATGGGCGCGCGCGGCGTTATCCAGACGCTCACCCACAGACTGGTGTGTTTTGTTAATGGCTTCGGCGTTCTCCTGAAGACGTTTGCCGAGCTGGTCTCCCATACGACCCAACTGATCGTTTAATTGCGTATTGATCCCCTCTATTTGGCGTTGCAGGAGGAGCGCCGTTGTGGTATCCTCCTTTGGTTCTGGTTTTTTACGTAGGAAATAAAGCAAAATAATAAGAGTACCGATTGCAATGAGGATAGTTAAAGCTGACAAAACCAGAGCGAGGTTCATAGTTCCTATAGAGTACAGGATAATCCATCGTGGTACAATATACATCTGAACTGCCCCTGTAGTTTAATGGAAGAACGGCCCCGTCCTAAGGGGTAGATGTATGTTCGATTCATACCGGGGGCACGAGAGGCTCTTGAATATGTTGTGCGTTTCCGATACAATATAACCCGCAACGGGGCCCATAGTAAAATGGTATTATGCCTCCATGGCATGGAGGAGGTAGGAGTTCGATTCTCCTTGGGTCCACAAAGTTGACCGCGGGCCTGTAGTATAGTGGTAGTACACCGCATTCGCATTGCGGAGACGCGGATTCGATTTCCGCCAGGTCCACAATTTCATCCCCCTTCTGTGGAAAAAAATACTGAACTATCTTGGTTATTTTAAAAAAATGAAAGTGTAGACTAGTCTATACTTTTGCACAGATTCCGTGATTTGTCCCCAAAGTTATCCCCACAGATGAAAGTATACACTAGTGTACACTTTCGTATCGCCTTTAAGCTAAAAAAGATTTTAAAACAAGCGTGTGGCGTCCACAGAGTCGTTAATTCATTATTGTATACACAAGTGTATACAAATAGCCGACCAACGATGTGCACAAAGCATTGGATAAGTTTTTGTGCTATACTGCTCTTCATGAACCAAAAATTTTCCAGTGGACTTCTTATCTCATGCGCTCTCCTCGCCATGGGCTGGGTGTACCCAGTAAACGCCGCGCCACCGGTGGGCGCCGGCCAACCGGAAACGCGAGCGGGAAGCATGCTTATTCTTGATGAAAACGGGGTAGAGCTTGCTGGAAAAAACGCAGACGCGGTACGGCCCATCGCCAGCCTTACCAAGCTCATGACCGCCGTGGTTCTTCTTGATAGCGGCCTCGATTTTTCTCAAACCGTCACCTACACCCCCAAAAAACACTACGCCTACAAAAACTACATGCACATCAAACAGGGGGAGGTGTTTCGTGTCACTGACCTCTGGTTTGGCATGATTACCGGATCGCTTAATGTGGAAACGCGCATGTTGGTGGATGCGGTGGGTATCCCTGAAAAAACATTCGTGGATAAAATGAACATCAAGGCAAGCGTGCTCGGGCTTGAGCATACCAAATTTTTCAACGTAACGGGTCTCTCCGCCGACCTCACGGGCGGCAAGCTTGAAAATGTGTCTACGGCGCGCGAAATAGCAATGTTATTCCAGGAGGCGCTCAAATATCCGGAAATCGCTGGTGCGCTTTCTTTGCCCGCATATCGCTTTGAAGAGGTGGTGGATAAAGACAAGAAAAAAGGGCACTATTTCCACCACACAAATAAACTAATGCAGGAGGCCCTGCCATATCGCGTTGTGGCGAGCAAAACCGGCTACACCGAAGAAGCGGGCGCCTGCTTTGTGATGTTGACCACAAGTCGTGCTGGCAACCACGTCATCGTCTCGCTTGGCGATCCCAATTACGCCCAGCGCTTTAGCGAGCCCAAACGCCTCGCCGAATGGGCGCTTATGCGCAAGTGGGTGGCGGCCGCTGGACGATAAGACCTCTTTCGGCTAAGATACAGCGGTTATGCCACTCTCTATCGGAATCGTCGGCCTGCCGAACGTGGGCAAATCCACGCTGTTTAACGCGCTCACGCGTTCAAAGCAGGCGAACGCCGCTAATTATCCCTTTTGCACTATAGAACCCAACACGGGCGTCGTGGAGGTTCCTGATGCACGTCTGGCGCAATTGGCCACTATTTCAAAATCTAAAAAGACCGTGCCGACCATTGTTGAATTCGTAGATATCGCCGGTCTGGTGCAGGGCGCGTCAAAGGGCGAGGGTCTCGGCAACAAATTTTTGGCTCACATTCGCGAGGTTGACGCGATTGTTCAGGTAGTGCGTGGTTTTTCTGACCCGAACGTCATCCATGTCCATAACAAGGTGGACCCGAATGAAGATGTGGCCGTAATAGAAACCGAGCTGGCGCTTGCAGACCTTGATGGCGCCAAAAAACGCCTAGAGCAAATAATCAAACAGATGCGCTCGGGCGCAGACAAGAAACTGCTCCAACAAAAAGAGGTGCTGGAGGAAGTTGTGGCCGGTCTGGAGCAGGGAAGCGCGGTGCGCGACCACGCGCGGTTCGCGGAGTTTAAGGAATTGTTCCGAGACCTCCAGCTTCTCACTGCAAAACCACAGCTCATCGTGGTAAACACCGACGATGGCGCGCCCGGAACCGTTGCGCTCAACACCAAAAGCCCGGTTATCTCTATTTCAGCGCGGCTTGAAGCCGAGCTGGCTGATTTGTCACCGGAAGAAGCCGTGGCGTATCTTAAAGAGCTCGGTATTGAGCAAAGCGGTTTGGACAAATTAATCGTGGCCGGCTACGCATTGCTCGATTTGATTACATTCCTCACTTCCGGCGAACCGGAAACGCGCGCATGGACCGTGCGCGCTGGCGCCACCGCACCACAGGCGGCCGGCGTCATTCACACAGACTTTGAAAAGGGCTTTATTAGAGCCGAGGTGGTGGATTGGAAGGATTTTGTGGCAACCGGCGGCTGGGCCGGCTGCAAAGAGCGCGGACTCATGCGCCTTGAAGGCAAGGACTACGTGGTGCGGGACGGAGACGTGTGCTATTTCCACGTTACTGCTTGATTGGCATCACGATGTAGAGAAAATCGCTTTTGCCTTCTGGCACGAGAAGACACGGCGCGTCAGGATTCACGAGTTTTACGCGCACCTGCGGCGTGGTTATGTGCTGAAGGCCCTCAAGCACAT
>JBBTXJ010000087.1:6252-9876 GCA_038062335.1 Patescibacteria group bacterium
TACCGATGATTTAACAAAATGCTGTATTCCTGTTGGCCCTGCAGTTCACCGCCAAGCGAGGATTCAAACTCTCCAAGCAGTGTGCTTGCGGCACGAAGGGTCACCTGCTGTTCACCGGGTGAAAAAATAAACGTAACCGCATTAACGCCCGTGGTGCTAAACAGGCTCGCCGCACGCATATTTTGCACGAGCGCGGCCGTATCGAGTAAGGCCTCTCCTCCAAACGCGGTTGGAATAATTTGACGATAATCTGGATAACGCCCCTCAACAAGCCGTGAAACCACGCGCACACCGTCTACCACCAACGAAAGCTGGCCTTCGGTGATCGTCAAGGAGACTGCCTCTTGGTGGGCGCCCATTAGCACCCGGATGATTTCTTGCGCCGTGCGCGCCGGCACAATAACGCGCGCCTCCTGCTCTTTTGCCTCATTTTGAACGGCGATGCGCCGCTCACTCAAGCGATAGCTGTCTGTTGCGGCCAAAAAGAGCTGTCCGTGGTTCCCTTCTGGGTTAACATGAAACAGCACGCCGCTCAATTCTGGCCGCACGTCTGACCGCGACACGGAAAAACTGGTTTGAATAAGCGCTTCTTTAAGTTGCAGGGTATTAAAAGTGAAGGTGCTGCCCCCCTCCGCGCTCGGGATAATGGGGAACTCTTCGGCTGACTCGCCCTTAATTTTTGTTTTTGTTTTGCTTGTGGTAACCAACAGTGCCCCGCCGTCGATCAGCTCAACTGAAATTTGTTCATCACTCACCAGTTGCACAAAATCCGCAAACGTTTTAGTTGGCACGGTAAAGGCACCAGGGACATCAATCTTTGCTCTAATTTCAGCAACTATTGCGATTTCTAGATTAGTGCTCACCAGCTCTATTCCCCCCTCTTTTGTCCTAACCAACACATTATTCAGGATGGGTAGTGTCACGTTTTTACTTGAAACATGCATGACCGTCTGCAAACCCCGTGCCAAATTCTCCTTAACACAAGTAAATTTCATATAGTTAATCTTTTGTATTAATAGGGGGTGTTGATGGATGTGTGTTTTTCTCTTTACCGAGCTATTATTATGGTGTATTTTCTGTGTATGTCTCTGTGTATCGAAGTGGTATTGAGTGTTTATTGTTTTTTACACCTATGATCTTTAGTGGGATTTTTATGTGTTTATACCCACCTTATACTATCATTATTTTATCGTTGGGCACTGTTTATATACATGCGCTGTTTAATCATTTCAATTTCCTGGCGCAATTTAAGATCATTTTCCGCACCTCGTTCAACTTTAGAATAGGCGTGCATGGCGGTTGTGTGGTCACGTCCTCCCAATTCGTGACCGATGGCTGGGAAGGACATGCTAAGCTCCTTACGCATCAAAAACATGATTACCTGTCTCGGCATTGCGAATCGCTTTTCACGACTCTGACCAACCACTGCTTCAATCGTTATACCATAAAACTCCGATACCGTGTTTACCACCTGCTTTGGGGTAATTGATGAGCGAATGGATGCGCTCTCTATACTGGAGAGAAGCGAGCGCACCGATTCTTCGGTTGGTTCGGTGTTTTTAAGCTGGTGGTAGGCGATTATTTTATTGAGAGCACCCTCAAGCTCGCGGACATTTGTTTGGATAATTGTCGCTACGGTTTGTAAAATATGGAGCGGAATGGGAAAGCCGCGCTCTCGGCAACGCGCATCAAGAATGGCCACGCGCGTTTCGATGTCTGGTTGCGCGATATCCACAATCATCCCCCACTCCATGCGCGAACGTAGGCGGTCTTCGATGCCGGCGATGGCTTTTGGTGGCCGGTCAGAGCTGATGATGATCTGCTTGCGTTGCTGGTGGAGCTCATTGAACGTGTGAAAGAACTCTTCCTGTGTGCGCTCCTTGCCGGAAATGAACTGAATATCATCAACAATAAGCACGTCCACGGCGCGATAGAGATCTTTTACATCTTTGGCGCGCCCCTCGCGCACCGCGTGAATAAAGTCATTGGTAAAGGTATCGATAGTAACATACAGCACCTTTTTTTGGTTGTTTTGAGATAAAATCGCGTTACCAACAGCTTGGAGTAGGTGGGTTTTACCAAGCCCGACGCCACCATAGACGAAGAGCGGGTTGTAGGCCTCGCCCGGGCGAGTAGCGATGGCCTGCGCCGCGGCGTGGGCAAGCTCGTTTGCCTTCCCAACGATGAACGTTTCAAAGATGTATTTTGAATTGAGGCCGTATTTATTCGGCGCGGGACCTACGTCGTGAAAATTGGCGAGGAGCGGGTTGTTTGCCCCGAGCGACGCTGACGGTGACGCAGTAACTAACACTACCTCGCGCGACTCATGGTTCCGTATGCCACTCTCAATGTGGTATTCAATTCGACGCACGGGCTTGCCGGTTATGCGCTCAAGACAGTGCAAAATTGGCTGATGATACTTTTTTTCAATGTAGGCCTTTGTAAAAGCATTGGGGACGAAAATGACGATCTCGCCGTTTTCAAAGCGAGTGATACCCGTGTTGCGAAACCACGTGGTAAAACTGGCGCGGCTGACCGCGAGTTCAAGCTCGCCGAGCACCGCGGTCCAAACAGCATGGGTATCCATAGGAGGGGCGGAAAAGAGGAAGAATAGACGCGGAAATGATTGTACCACGAAGCCGCGTTTGTTCAAAGTATCGCGGTAGTGGACGAGATGGGGAAGAAGTGTGTACAAAATTGAGTAAGGAGTAGATATCACAATACCGTGCGCGGGCGCGGGGTGTCAAGCGGCGGGTTTTGACACCAGCGGGCGCCTCTGATATACTGGCGCCATGTCTACAAAACGAACATACCAACCACATCGCCGCAGGCGTGTGCGCACACACGGTTTTCGCACGCGGATGCGCAAACCCGGGGGCAAACGCGTTCTAAAGGCGCGTCGCGCTAAGGGGCGCAAGCGCGTTGCGGTAACGACCGCGCGATAGCAAAGATCGGCCTGCGGGCCGGTTTTTGTTATACTACCCTCCATATGATTCCCGCCACACACCGGCTTAAGCACGACAAGGACTTTGGGCGCGTTTTTAAAACCGGCCGCTGGATTGGCGGGGGGCTTGTTACACTAAAATACGCGAAAAACGATGACGGCGACGCACCCAAGATCGGTTTTATGGTGGGTACGAAAGTTTCAAAAAGCGCTGTGCGGCGCAATGGCGCTCGCCGTCGGATGCGGGAAGTGGTGCGACTGATGCTAAAAAGTGGCAAAATTCCAGACCAGTTTGATTTTATAGTTATTGGAAACAAGGAAATTGTTGGCAAGTCGTACCACGAAATTGAGGAAGATATAAAATTTTCTCTCAAAAAAGCTAAAATTTTGAAATAGTATGTTGAAGCGGGTGGCCCTTTGGCTGATTCGTCTCTATCAGAAAACGTTTTCGCCGGACCACGGCTGGTTTCGGGCGCGGTTTCCGTATGGGTATTGCAAGTTTTATCCGTCTTGTTCGGAATATACATATCAAGCAATTGATAAATTTGGCTTCTTTAAGGGAATTTTTAAGGGTTCGTGGCGGATTGCACGCTGTAATCCGTGGAGTCGTGGCGGAATGGACCTCGTAAAATAAAAAATACCCGCGAATGCTTTTGGCAGAGGCGGGTAGAGGACGAGGA
>JBBTXJ010000088.1:0-6512 GCA_038062335.1 Patescibacteria group bacterium
TATTACCAGAGCTTTGAAGGGCGAGCATAGTTATTATATTATAAAAAAATGCTATCAAAAAATCATCGCGTTCTTGTTTTTCGCGGCGACCGCGCACCGGCAATTGCGCGATGAGTTGTTCGGCATCTTTCAGGAGGGCGCGGGCATCGGCGTCAGCGCCGTAGATTACCTTTGCTTGCGCTTCTTCATGATTGCGGGTGATGCGTTGGACGAGGTCGGCAGAGAGCGCGAGTCGTTTCGTCTCGAAGCGTTGGTAGATTAACGTGCCGCTTCCTCCTACGATGAACACAATGAGCGCCGCGATGCCGAGTACCACGAGTTGTTTGCTCGCGGGCAGGGTGCGAAAGCGACGAAACCATAACGAAAATTGATTTTTCGTTTGCCCCGCAACGGTGGAGCGGAGGGTGCGGCGGTCATGCGGGGTGCTTCGGACAAGGGCGATGAACCAGAGTCCGGCGTGCCAGAATGCAAATAGGATGCCCCGCAAGAGGCGTATGACAAGAATGATGAAATTTTTGACGAGAAACCAGATGAGATGCCCCAACAGCAGATGGTCAGCGGAGGCGCGCGTGGGATGCGCGGCGTTCGCGCGTTGTCCGAGTTTTCCGGTGCGCGGCCGGGCTTCCCATTGTTCGCGCAACCAGTGCCCCGTGTTGCGAAAGACCGTGGGCATCAAAAATTCAGCGGTGCGATCTCGGCCGGCAAGAAGCGCTTCAATGGATGCATGTGAGCCAACGGTGAAATTGCTGATTGGTTTTCCACCGGGCGCCGGCACTGCTTCGGCGACGATGCCCGCGAACGCAAGTCCGCTCCCCAGGTCTTTTAAAATTTTGAGCAAATGGCGCGCGATTTCTTCGCTGGAATGACCGCGCACAATTTTTGAGAGGCGATCCGGAGTGAAATAGTCGCCGACATGCGTGCTCGCAAAGAGCACCACATCTTGAATGGAAAGGTTTCCTTCAACCAGTTCTGAAAAAAATGAGCCGCTTTCGCGCGCCTCCTTTCCGGGCGCCACGATGAGTGCGTGCGGTTCGCGCGTGCCTTTGGCAAAGAGCCATGCGTGCGGTTCGCCGTGAGTAACAAAGGTCAATGCGCTTTTTTTTACGACACCCACCATGGTGTGGATACCCGTAGTGGTGGGGAGTTGGAATCCGCGCAACAGCTGATTGGTTTTTACGACAGTATCTTCAAAGTGGTTGCGCTCGCCCGCATACTCGTCATAATAGGTGCGTTCAATGAAGCGGACAATATCGTGGACGTATTCCGTGATGCGGGCATTTCCTTGCTCAATTTCAAATACTATAAAGAGAGTTCCTTTCAGTCCCGCTTCCGCCGCGTCTTTCGGTTCCGTGATTGCCATGATCACGTGGGAGCGGTCGGTGTCGCGCGACTCAACAAAAAATTCATGGGTTCGTATCGTAAGAGAACCGTTCATATTGACGCACGCTGAATGAAGGTATTATACTAAGATAACCGTTAAAGGGCAAGGCATGCTTGAATACTTATTTGGTTCAAAGACACGGCTCAAAGTACTGCATTTGTTTTACCGCGAACCCGGGACACGGTTTTTTGTTCGTGAGCTGGCGCGACTGGCGGAGACCCAGGTGAACGCGGTGCGGCGTGAGTTGGCAACCCTGATGGCGGTGGGCGTGATTAAGGAGCTCACCGAAGAGCACGAGGGTCGGCGAAAATTTTACGTGCTTGATACCGAGTCGCTCATTCATCCGGAACTTTCCGCGCTTCTCATGAAATCGGCGCTCTTGTCGGAACAGGCGTTTATACGCGCGTTGCGTTCTTTGGAGAATGTTTCGCGGGTGTTACTTTCGGGGCGTTTTGTGGGTAATGCCACCTTGCCAACGGATGTGCTTGTTGTGGGTGCCGTATCGGAGCGAACTATGCGACAACTCGCGGATCAGTTTGAAAAGAAAATTGGTTTTGCCATACGTTATACCATACTTACCGCCGATGAATTTAAGGAGCGTAAACAGATGATGGACAGATTTTTGTATGCGATACTTGATGGGAAGCCCCTTACCATAGTTGAACGCGCGCTATGACTGAAACAATAATAACGCTTACCAGTACGGCGAACGGTATCATCGTTCAGCTTGCGGTTGGCACAAAAACAGTGAAAGCATCCGTGCCTGCTCGACATCAGCTTCTGGCGGTTATTAATCGGGTCCTGCGAAAGGCGCGGGTTCCGTTGCGGAAATTGACACACGTTGCCGCGGATCTTCAGGGTGGCACATTCAGCGAAACACGCGCGGTGGTCACTACCGCGAACGCGCTCGGTTATGCGTTGGGCATCCTTCCCGCCCCGCATTTTGTTTCAGCTGCGTATCGGGGCGAGCCCAGTATAGGCACGTCAACATCTTGACACACAACCTCTTTATGAGTACAATTTGTGTTCATTAACCCAGTATGTCTGACTATATTCGTTATCGTCTTTATGAAATAATTCCTGGCGCCCTCGTATGGGGCGTTTTGGTGTTGGGAGTTGTATTATCATTTACGAAACCGTTGTGGGTTATTTATTTTATTCTCGTGTTCGACGTCTATTGGGTGTACCGTGTTCTCTATTTTTCTATTTTTTTGGTGCTCTCTTGGCGTCGTTTTCGGAAGACCGTGGCCATTGATTGGATGGTACGCGTGCGTCAGCAACATGGATGGGAACAGGTCCACCATCTTATTTTTTTGCCGATGTATGACGAGGATGTTGAGGTGGTGCGTACAACGCTCCGTCATCTGGTGGATAGTTCGTATCCCACGCGCTCCATGATGATAGTGTTGGCAGGCGAGGAGCGGAAAAAGGAGCATTTTGAGCGTGTTGCCGCCGTAGTGCGCGAGGAGTTTAGCGGCCAGTTTTTTAAATTCTGGACCACCCTGCATCCGGCGAACCTGCCCGATGAAGTGCCGGGTAAGGGCTCAAATTTGCATTACACCGGCCCTATCGTGAAGGGGTATATTGATGCACTCGGTATTCCTTATGAACGCGTCATCGTTTCGTCGTTTGATGTGGATACCATCGCGCACCCCCAGTATTTTGCGTACCTCACGCATGAATATCTCGCACACCCTGACCCAACGCATACATCGTTCCAGCCCGTAGCACTCTATAACAACAACATGTGGGAGTCGCCGGCCGTTCTGCGCATCATGTCATTTGGCACGACGTTTTGGTTGCTTTTCGCCCTCGCGCGACCGGACACGATTACCACCTTTTCATCGCATAGCATGAGTTTTAAGGCGCTCGTGGATGTTGGATTTTGGCAAAAAGATATTGTCTCAGAGGATTCGCGGATTTTTTTGCAGGCATTTTTGCACTATAACGGCCAGTACCGCGTGCATCCACTGTACATTCCCGTGTCAATGGATACGGTGCGCGATGATAACTGGTGGGTGAGCATCAAGAATCTCTATAAACAACAGCGTCGCTGGGCGTGGGGCGTGGAACATGTGCCGTATTTGCTTTGGCATTTTCGTAAGAAGCGTAACGAGATTCCGTGGCGACTGCGGTTCAAACAGCTGTGGTATCAAATGGAAGGCAAGTTTTCATGGGCGACCATGGCGCTTATTTTGCTCGTATTCGGCCGGTTGCCGCTTTGGGTTGCCGGCGATGAGGTGCGTCGCACGGCGCTTTTTCAAAACACCCCTCACATTCTGGAATGGCTCATGGTGGTCGCCATGGCAGGGCTTTTGATTTCCATGACGTTGAGTTTAACGCTCTTGCCCCGCGCGCCGCATCATGTTAAAAAACATACGATGATATTCATGGTTCTGCAGTGGATATTATTGCCGGTTTCCCTCATTCTCGTCTCCGCGATTCCCGCCATTGATGCGCAGACGCATTTGATGCTCGGGAGATATCTTGGGTTTAATGTTTCACAAAAAAAGAGAGCGTTTGTCTCTTAATGTCATTGCGAGGAGGCCTCTGGCCGACGAAGCAATCCCGTACACATGTCCAACTTCGTCCACCTGCACACCCATTCCCACTACTCGCTCCTGGATGGGCTCACCAAAATTCCTGACCTCGTCCGCGTTGCCAAAGAGCGCGGTTTTTCTGCGATTGCGCTGACGGATTCTGGGTCGCTGTACGGTGCGATTGAGTTTTACGAGGCCTGCCATAAGGAGGACGTAAAACCCATTATTGGTTTTGAAGCGTATCTCGCGCCGAATGGTCGCTTTTCAAAACAGGCACACGTGGACACGCACGCTTCGCATCTCGTTCTGCTTGCCGAGACGTACGATGGCTATAAAAACCTGATGAAGCTTTCAAGTGCCGGGCATCTTGAGGGATTTTATTACAAACCGCGCATTGATAAAGAACTGTTGCGCGAGCATCACGCGGGTATTATTGCGCTCTCTGGCTGTCTGGCAGGGGAGCTCGCGCAGACCGTAAAAAACGATGATACGCTGGAAAAGGCAAAACGAATCGCCCAAGAATACGTTGAAATTTTTGGTAAAGACAACTTTTTTATTGAGCTTCAGGACCATCCAGAATTGGACGGCCAAATTACGGTGAACACAAAACTTGTTCAACTGGCGCGCGAGACCGATATTCCGCTGGTGGTGACGCGCGATGTGCATTATCTCAACCGTGATGACACCGAGGCGCAGGATATTTTGACCTGTATCAGAGAAGGGAAGACCGTTGACCAGCCGAACCGGTTTACCTTCCAGCACGTGGATCGTTCGCTCTGTACGGCCGAGGATATTGCGAGCCGTTTCCAGCATGTGCCGGATGCGCTGGAGAACACCGTAAAAATTGCCGAACGCGTCAATTGCGAAATCCCGCTCCACCAATGGCACTTCCCGCCGGTGGAATTACCGGAGGGAAAAACCGCGGATGCGGTACTGCGCGAATCCTCGAATCAGGGCCTTGCGGAAAAGCTCGTGGTTACGCCGGAACTGCAAGAGCGCTTGGATTATGAACTGGACATCATCACTAAAAAAGGGTATTCCCCCTATTTTTTGGTCGTCGCTGATCTCATGCGTTATGCGCACGAACAGGGCATCATCGTAACCACGCGCGGTTCTGCGGCAGGGTCGCTCGTTTCGTACGCGCTCGGGATCGTGAGTGTGAATCCGCTTTTTTTTCGCTTGCCGTTTGAACGTTTTTTGAACCCGTACCGTCCCTCGCCGCCGGATATTGATATGGATTTTGCTGATGACAGGCGCGAGGATATGCTTGCGTACGCAACAGAAAAATATGGCGTAGAACGCGTGGCGCAGATTATCACGTTTGGGACGATGATGGCGCGCGGCAGTGTGCGTGACGCGGGCCGCGCGCTCGGCTTCGCATACGGATTTTGCGATCAGGTGGCAAAATTGATTCCGTTCGGTTCGCAGGGATTCGCGATGACTATCAAACGGGCATTGAGCGAGGAACCAGAACTCAAAAAATTATATGAGAGCAATGCTGACGTGAAACGACTACTCGCCGTGGCGCAGAAAATAGAGGGCTGTGCACGCCACACGTCCATTCATGCGGCGGGCGTGGTAATCGCGCCGACCGCACTCACGGATTTTACGCCCGTCCAATACGAAACGGGCGGGGAAAAGATAACCACGCAATATGAAATGTATTCCGTGGAAGCGGCGGGGCTTCTCAAAATGGATTTTTTGGGCATTCGCAACCTCGCTATTTTGGGACACGCCGTTGAGTTCGTGGAAAAAACAACCGGCGCAAAAGTGGACATCAATAACCTCCCGTGGGATGACAAAAAAACTTTTGAGATGCTTGCGCGCGGTGAGACCATGGGTACGTTTCAGCTCGGCGGATCCGGCATGACGCGCTGGCTCAAAGAATTGAAACCCACCACCATCCACGACATCATGGTTATGGTGGCGCTCTTTCGTCCGGGGCCTATGGAATCCATTCCGGAGTACATTCGCCGCAAGCACAACCCGAAACTTGTGGAATATCTTGATCCGCGGCTGGAGGAAGTATTGGAACGTTCGTTCGGTATTCTGGTGTATCAGGAAGATGTTATGTTAACCGCCATCAAGTTGGCCGGTTACGATTGGTTGGAAGCGGATAAATTTCGGAAAGCGATGGGTAAGAAGATTCCGGCGGAAATGGCAAAGCAAAAAATAAAGTTTTCTCAAGGGTGTCGCACGCACGGGAATTTGCCGGAGGAAAAGATTGAGCGATTGTGGCAGCTCATTGAGCCGTTTGCCGCATATGGATTTGGGAAAGCCCATGCCGCAAGTTACGCCGTGGTGGCGTACCAGACCGCGTATCTCAAGGCGCATTATCCGGTGCAGTTCATGACTGCCATTTTGACCGCGGAAGCGGGGGACATGGATAAAGTGGCCGCCATTGTGCACGAATGCGAGCGCATGGGTATTCTTGTGCTTTCGCCGGACATCAATGAAAGTTTTCGAGATTTTGCCACGATTCCGGTTGCCGAAGGGGAACGTCCGCGTATTCGGTTTGGGTTGAACGCGATTAAAAATCTCGGCGCGCACATCGCGGAGGTGATATATCGCGAACGCAAAGAGCGCGGTGC
>JBBTXJ010000088.1:6522-8586 GCA_038062335.1 Patescibacteria group bacterium
GTCTGCCGTTGGCCCATTCCTTGCCCCGCAAAAAAGCCGAGGCGACGCGTGATTCGAGCGACGACCCTCCTCATCGTGCTTACCTTCACGGGTACGCCCACCGCGACGTCGATGTGCATCGCCTGGTGCGGTGCGTACGCGTCGCCGGAAGATTTTTTGACGCGCATTCGGGACAAGGATTTGAACAAAAAATCGCTCGAAAGTTTGATTAAATGCGGCGCGATGGATAGTTTTGGCTATGACCGCGGCACGTTGTTGGCGAACGCTGATACGATTTTGAATTTTCATAAGGCCATGCAAGAAGAAGAGAAAAAGAATCAGAATTCATTGTTTGGCGAAGGAGTGATAGCCCAGCCAAAATTGGTACTTGCCGATGCGCCGTCCGCAACACCCGAAGATACGCTCGCATGGGAAAAGGAATTGCTTGGGTTGTATCTGTCCGCGCATCCGTTTGATTCTGTCGCGCGCGTTATGGAGGGTGTGCTGACGCCGGTATCGCAGGTTGCGGAAGCAGGGGCAGGGCAGTGGGTGCTTGTTGGTGGTGTGCTTTCTAAAGTGGAGCGGAAGATTACTAAAAAAGGCGATGTGATGTTGTTTGTTACGATGGAAGATAAAAGCGGTTTGATAGAAATGTTGGTTTTTCCACGGTTATACCAGCAGAGCGCGGATGCGTGGAAAGAGAGTGCGATGCTGTGCGTGATGGCGAAAACGTCAAAGGAAGAAGGGGACAATAAATTGTTTGCGGAAAAAGTGTATCCGGTGAGTGCGGAGAATGCGGTGCAATTGGCGCGCGCATTAAAACAATATAGTCATCCTGAATCACATAGTCATCCCGAGCGGAGTCCCGCTCTGCGGGACGGAGTCGAGGGATCTAATCTGAGTCATCCTGAACTCGTTTCAGGATCTCCAACAAAAACGAATACTGAAATCCACATCACCATCACCGGCTCCCTCGGCGACAAACGCAACCAACTGCGTGTGCTGTTCGAACAAAACCCGGGCGCGCAACAGGTCTGCTTTGATATCCACGAAAACGGCGCCATAAAACAAGTAAAAACGCGATACTACGTGGATTGGGAGAAGATTGAGAGTGCGGTGGCGGTCCTTTTATAACTCCCGTAACCCCGCCTCCGTAAACCGATACCACCCGCGCACCAAAACGGGCATGTCGCGCTGATGGGCCTCGAGAGCCACTTCGGGCAGGGCAACAACAGCAACAGATTCAATGCAAAAATCGAGCGCGAAGGCGGTCCCATTGGAAGAATAAATAAATGGCGAGCCGCCGATGCCGCATGGTTCGGTATGCGTGTCCGGAATGAACGCAAAACACGTCGCGTCCACCGCGCAGGTCGCCTCGGATACCTGTCTGATTGCGCCGGTTGATTCCGTATGCGCGGTGAGCGCGGCGGTCGTGCCGTCAGACAGCACCACGCCGAACTGCGCCGGTTGAACACCAGATGTACTCAAGGGATTTGGCGTTGACGGGAAGGCGCCGGTCTCGCGTTCCCACGTTACCAAAATATCCAAATAGCGTTTTGCCAAAATTTGGCGATACAAATCGCGTAGCGCCACGCCCATGTTTTTGTTCGCGCGCGCCGCGATCTCAAATTCCGCTATGCGGAACTGCTCATCTTCGCTTGAAAAGGGTGGCATGTCCAGTTCTGTCAGCCGCGTGAGGTCACGCACCGCCGGGCCGGCGTTGTATTGTGAAAAGACGTAGTCGTTTATATCAAAAACTTTGCGATTCCACTGCGCGCCGAACAGCCGCGCCGCGATTGTTTCGTTTTCGATGGGCCGCAGGAGACGGCCGAGGGTTGCCACAGAGACGATGGGGGATTCAGGACGTTTCACGAGCGACCCGGGCGCGGGCAGCATATCGCCGCGCGAGACCGTGTTCTCAATCGCCTCATCGCGATAATGGCGAACGGGCACAAAGTTCGCGAACCACGTGCGATAGATTTTTTCATTCGTGAACAGGAATCGTTCACCGACTATTTTTTTATCCACCACGTTGCCGTGTATCAGATAGACCGCCGACCCGCTGCCTTTCGCCAGAAAGACGCG
>JBBTXJ010000089.1:0-1866 GCA_038062335.1 Patescibacteria group bacterium
CCCGCTCCTGCTCCATCCAGTCCATCACGGTGGTGCCCTCGTGCACCTCGCCGATTTTGTGCGATACGCCGGTATAAAAAAGCACCCGCTCCGTGGTGGTGGTCTTGCCCGCGTCAATGTGCGCGATAATCCCGATATTGCGGATGCGTTCCAATGGATATTCGCCTGCCATACTTATTTTCGCGCGATAACTTCAAACGTCCTTTTATATTTCTCAAACGTGACTTTGTAATTGTCAAAAAATCCGCGCTGCCCGAGCAGACCATCATACGCGGGCAAGGGAAGTACGCCGCACTCTATCGTAAACTCATTTTTATCATTCATCACTTTCATAGCGAGCGTGTGCACATACCCTTTTACTTCGCCTCCTACGCCGCCGTACATGCGCGGCTTGCCTTGTTTCGCTTCGATACCCAATGCAAGAGCAATCTCGGTGGTAATAAGAATATCGGACGCGCCGGAATCCACCAGACAGAAAATCGGAATTTCTCTGCCGTTGCGCGGATTTTTAAATACCACGGGTATCCGTGGCACCATTTCAAATCCGTGCTCGGTGTAGCGGGTATCGTACCGGAATTTCATCAGGGCGCAAGAGATATGGGCGGCGGCACGCGGTGGAAAACATAATTCTTTATCCCTTTTCGCTCCACCTCTCTCTGGACTTTTTGGAGCGAATCCCCTGCGGCAACCACGCTCTGCCCCACCAACGCAACCCACTGGTTTGCGTATTTGTGCACCTTTTTCGCGTACGCTTTATCTCGTTCCATAATGATACGGTATCACGCCGGAACCTCTTTTGCAAACTCGTTTCCCGCGTCAATGTGCGCGATAATGCCGATATTTCGTATGCGTTCTAAGGGGTATTCGGACATAGTTAAATGGTACGGTTTTCAATCTTTCGTCTTCCGTTTTTCGATGAAGTATCCGATGCTGAAGATTAATATAACCGGCACAACAGCAACCAAAGGTGAAAGGAACAACACGGCCACACTCACGAACAGGGGATGGAAGATAAACGAAAGCGCCGGGTACGATGAAATGCATTCTTCGTAGCCGCCACCATTAAAGTCGAGACAGCGAAACTCGCCATGAATGAGAGACTGCCAACCAGCGATAACCAACAATAAAACATATGATGCAACAAACGAAGCAATCATGCTTATAAAAATCCATTTGAAAATCAATCTACTCATGAAATCAACACATTATTTATAGATCTCATGCGTGCCGATGTTGATATACGACACCGTATGATCGTCTACAAAATAAAAATGCACTCGGTACTGTTGATTGACCGAGTACGACCAATCGTCTTTTAGCGCGCCGCCGAGCTTATGCGTTTTCAGCAACGGATGAAATGCATCAGTCCGGAACAATGCGTCTTTTTTATGCGCCAACTGCTGAATGTGTCTCGGCAGGCGGCTGAACTCTTTCTCAAAACGCGCAGAGGTGTCAATGCGGCGAATCGGACGAGCCATACAGAAACTACATCAATTCTCTCAAGCTCCTGATTTGTCGCGTCTTACCTTCTTTCCATTCGCGCCGCGCCGCCCGCGACGCTTCCAGCGCGTCTTTTTCTTCCCATTGCCGCCGCATTTCTTTTTCAAACTCTTTCGGATCCACGACAACCAGCCGTCGCGACGACCCGCCGCGTTCCAAAATCTTTTTGGGGATCTCAATAGTGATGGTGGGCATACTGCAATGCTACTATGCAATGAGTCGTTTTGCAACGCTAAAACGCAAAGTGCGCGAAGGCCCTGTTGGCTTCGGCCATGCGGTGCGTGTCCATGCGTTTTTTTATGGCGTTGCCTTCGTTTTTGGCCGCGAGTAGGAGTTCGTTTGCCAGCTTCTCGGCAATGGGCTTAC
>JBBTXJ010000090.1:0-1300 GCA_038062335.1 Patescibacteria group bacterium
CGTCCGTTGCCGTTGGTATCGATAACCGCCGTTGCCATCACCAGCGCCGCCACCCCCGCGACATGAGGCGAGGCCATCGAAGTGCCGGAGCCGTATTTGTAGCAATCGCCTGAAACGTTACAGACCGGCTGCGGATTAGAGTAACTGGTATCATCATTCCAGGTTGAGTACACGGACACCCCCGGCGCCGCCAACTCCACCTCGGGACCGGTGCTGGAGAAGCTCGCGCGTTTATCGACGGCATCGGTGGCGCCAACGGCAATCACCGAAGCGAATTTTGCCGGATAAATAACGTTTTTCCCTTTGCCCGAGAGAGTTCCTGAATTTCCCGCCGCCGCAGCGATTACCACACCCTTCGCTTCGGCGTTATCAAACGCCTGTTTTACCGTGCTGCCCGGATCGCGGTCTCTTCCCAGCGATAGATTGATTACATCCATTTTGACTCCTTGCACGGTCAGAATGTCTCCCGTAAAAACATTTTCGATCTGCATTGTCGCGCCGGTTGACCATTCAACCGCGGCAATACTGTCGCTCCAGTAGCCCACGCCATTTTCATTGAGGACGCGGAGCGAATAAAGCTTGCACGCGGGCGCAACGCCTACAACGCCGTAGAGCGGTTTGCCGCTCCCATCTTTTACACCGTTGTTGTTGTCCTCCGCGCAGGCAGTACCGGCAACATGTGTTCCGTGCCCGTACACGTCCATTGGATCGTAGTCGTAATAATAAAAGTCGTAGCCGAGGTTCGCGGGATCAAAATTATCGTTTAAGTCTGGGTGGAGATAGTTAACACCGGAATCAATAATGCCGATTTTTACGCCGGCGCCTTTGTTCGCGGCGCCGGTCTCTGCTGAACCGGTCTGTACTGTGCCTGCGCCGATGCGCTTTATGCCCCATGAGTTATCAAGTTCGGCGTCAGCGGCGTAGACGGCGTCGTCGAGGTCGAGAGACGCGACATGCGGGTTATGAGACAACCCTTCAATCGCTCCGGCGGGGAGTAGAGCGGCTACGGCGTTCACAATGGAATAGCTGTATTTAATCTTGCCGCCGTGCGCGCGCACGAGCGCGTGTTCAGGAGGGCCGACCGGTTTATCAAACGCAATGAGCACGCGCGTCAAATTATCATTGTTTTGCCCTTGGGCGACCGCAAGCGCCCCGGCGGGAATAGTAAAACTCGCCATGCCCGCAACGACAAAGAGGGCGACAAACGAAATAACAATTTTCCTCATAGAATTATCCTCCGTTATTTAATAGCTATCCCGCCTTTGTGCTTTTAATATAATCAGATTATATACGCTGGTCA
>JBBTXJ010000091.1:0-11684 GCA_038062335.1 Patescibacteria group bacterium
TATAAAAGAGGAGCACTGGACTGAAACAGAAGTTTTTGAAAAACTAAAACCCATCATGATTGATAATTTTAATGCTCTTTGGGAGCTTGGTGTTACACAGCAGGTACCGCTTCGTACCGCCGCGTTCGTCGTGGCTCTCAAACGCTTGGCAGAAAATCGCGGGTAGGTTATGATGAACCTACCTATGCCCGCCTACGACTTCAAAAAAATAGAAAAAAAGTGGCAGCAGTATTGGGAGAAACACAAAACCTACGGCGCATCCAATGACGCTATCAAACCAAAATTTTACGGTTTGGTTGAGTTTCCGTATCCGTCCGGTGAGGGACTCCATGTGGGTCATCCGCGCAGTTACACCGCGCTGGACGTGATTTGCCGCAAAAAACGCATGGAGGGATTTAATGTACTGCTCCCCATGGGGTGGGACGCGTTTGGATTGCCGGCAGAACAGTATGCCGTGAAAACCGGCACGCATCCGGCGGTGATCACCAAGAAAAATATCGCGACATTCAAACGTCAACTGCAGGCCCTCGGGATGGGATTTGATTGGTCGCGCGAAGTGGACACTACGGATTCGGAGTATTACCGATGGACGCAGTGGATTTTTTTGCAGTTATTTAAACAAGGGCTGGCCTACAAAGCAACGGCGGCGATTAATTGGTGTTTGTCATGCAAAATTGGTCTGGCAAACGAAGAAGTGGTGAATGGCGCGTGTGAACGATGCGGCGGGCCGGTTGAAAAACGAGACAAAGAACAGTGGATGCTCCGCATCACGCAGTACGCGGATCGCCTCATTGATGATTTGCACTACTTGGATTACATAGAACCCGTGAAAGTCCAGCAGAGGAATTGGATTGGCAGGTCAGAGGGTGCGCGCATTAAATTTCCGTTGCCGGATATTACGGAACCGGAGTTTGGCGGAGACCATTTCCAAAATTTTTTGGAGGTATTCACCACGCGGCCGGATACTATTTTTGGTGCTACCTATATGGTGATTGCGCCGGAACATCCGTTAATCACGAAGTTAGCATCGAGCATAAAAAATAAAGTAGCGGTAAAGAATTATGTAGAAAAAGCGCGCGGAAAATCTGATTTAGAGCGCACTGATTTGGCAAAAGAAAAAACAGGCGTTGAGCTGAAAGGCATCCGCGCGCGTAATCCGCTCACTGACGAAGACATTCCGATTTGGGTTGCGGATTATGTTCTGCCACATTACGGCACCGGCGCCATTATGGCGGTGCCGGCTCACGACAGCCGTGATTATGCGTTCGCAAAAAAATATAAATTGCCGATGAAGATTGTGACGTGTCCTCATTATCCGTCGCCGACGTGTCCGGTTTTGAAAGATGCCTATGAGGGCGATGGGCACAACATTGAGTCGGATTTTTTGAACGGGTTGCCTACTTCGGAGGCGAAACAAAAAATTATTGCGTGGTTAGAAGAACAGGGCGTGGGATCGCGCGAGGTGCAATATAAACTGCGCGATTGGGTATTTTCCCGCCAGCGCTATTGGGGTGAGCCCATCCCCATGGTGCACTGCGAAAAGTGCAAAGATAAAAGTAAATACGGTGATGGATGGATGCCATTACCCGAAGACGCGTTGCCGCTCAAACTTCCCGAGATAAAAAAATATGAGGTTGCGGATACCGGTGAAAGTCCGCTTTCAAAGATTCCCGCATGGGTGAAAACCACCTGTCCAGAGTGTGGCGGCGCGGCAAAACGTGAAACCGACACGATGCCAAACTGGGCTGGGTCCAGTTGGTATTTTCTCCGCTACGCCGCCCCGCATGATACTAAGTTTTTTTCTCATACCGAGTGGCAAAAAGAGGAGATTCAACCCGATGATTTAGATAAGCGTCTCTTCGCTCTTCTGAAGTGCATCAAAACGCTCTTCAGCGCGCATGATATCCCTTTTTGGATTGCAGGGTCCCTGATGATGAATGGATTAAACCGGAAGCTCTGGCGCCACATGCATGACATTGATATGTTTGTGCGCGGGAGTGATTGGGAGCGCATTCTGGAATTTCTTCGCGCGGATGGATTTATTATCCATGAGGAACATAACGGTTGGAATCGCGTGGAAAAAGATGGATGTCAGGTTGAAATTTGTCCCGCAACGCCGCTTGAAGGGGAACTGTATACTCATTTACGTCACGGACAAGAGCAGGTGTTGCATCGTTATGATTTAGAGCTCGCGGAACGCGGGTGGCTGTGGGGTGTGCCGTTTAGAACCATTTCGCCTACGTATATGCTTCGTTTTTATCGTTTTTTACGCGATAAATTTCCGAAGACGCGCGACAAGGAAGCAGATCGTCAAAAAATGGAATTTTTAGAAGCGTATTTGGCGAACCCGCTTAATTATTGGATGCCGGTGACGTGGTACAACGGCGGCATGGAACACACCACGTTGCATGTACTGTATTCTCGTTTCTGGAACAAGTTTTTGTTTGATATCGGCGCGGCGCCCACGAGTGAACCCTACGAAAAACGCACCAGCCACGGCATGATTCTCGCCAAGGGCGGAGAAAAGATGTCAAAATCAAAAGGGAATGTGGTGAACCCTGACGATATCGTGGCGGCACACGGCGCGGATGTGTTTCGTGCGTACGAAATGTTCATGGGGCCGTTTGATCAAGCCGCGGAATGGAATCCAAGAGGATTAATTGGCGTCAGCCGATTTTTGCAGAAGGTGTGGGGAATTGGTTTGTCATTGCGAGGAGCCACGCCGCGTGGCGACGAAGCAATCCCGAGAGGTAAAGGCGACGTGAGGAATCTCACACGCCTCCTCCACCAAACCATTCGTAAAGTCACGGAAGACATAGAATCGATGCATTTCAACACCGCCATTTCCGCGCTCATGCAATGTTCTAATGAAATGCAGAAAGCAGAGGGCGTTACAGCGGAACAATTTAAAATATTTTTACAACTCTTAAGCCCCTTTGCGCCACACATGGCAGAGGAACTGTGGTCAACGATTGGTGAAAAGGGGAGTATCACGCATGCCGCGTGGCCGGTCTTTGATCCGGAACTCGCGCGCGAAGAAAAAATTGAACTGGTGATTCAAGTCAATGGCAAAGTGCGCGATAAAATAATGATGCCGGCAGATATCTCTGTGGAAGACGCGCGCCGTACCGCGCTGGCGTCAGAAAAAGTACAAAAATGGTTAGCGGGAAAAGAGCCTGCAGACGTCATTGTCGTGCAAGGCAGGTTGGTGAATGTTGTCATTACGTAGCAGGGGGTGTTTTAATGGTTGATTTTTTTGTAATAAAATTCCACAATTGATATCAATAATCCGTTTTGCTTCCTTCATCATTTTCGTGCTCCGTTTTTCGTACTCCTTGCGTGACCAATCAAAGTAGTAATGGTCCAGATGTTTGGGAGATTTTTTGTATATCCACTGGCAAATCTGCAGCATACGCGGATTATGAAACACACCAGAGTCATTGCAATACGTTGCTTTGAAATGGTCGGCGCGATTCCAACTCCAAAAAGCCAGCGCATCAATATCTTTTAATAGGTGAGCCTCTAGCTTATCGGGTCTAAATTTTTTCCGGTGCTTTACTCGGTCGCTGACCGGTGGGTGGTAATAAATGCAGTACTGGATTTTTTTATAGATATCATTGGGGATAGCGAGTGACTTTGTATGCTTCCTAAAAAGTTTGACTGAACCCCTGCCCTCGATAATCTGTTCGTATACGTATTTTCTCATGCTATAGGTCTGCGGCCGTCGCGATTTCCAAATATCATGCCACGCAATGGCCGGTAGCAACACATCAAAATTTATAGCCGTTTTTGAAACGCTTTTTTCGTGAGTGAGAAATTTATCAAGAAGCTCATGCAAATTAAATACATGTTTTTGATCATGGAGCGGGTCAACGCTCTGCGTCATGTGCTCAATACCAAGTTCGCAAAGGTCTTTAATTTCTTTGCTTATGTTCAGCTTGTGTTTATTTATTAATTCATCTAATTTCATGGGGCGCGACCGAAATAGGTATCAATTCCTTACAGTATGCCACCAGTCATCCTCTGGCGCGATGTCGCATATCCGCTGTTCCGCATATCTGAAGTTTGACTTATTTTTTAAACTTTTTCCCACTTAACACCAGATGCGAAAACATTCAATTCCTGATTATACTGTTCGTCAGTCGCCCTTATTGTTGCGGATCTTTTTTGTCCACGCCCGCTTTCGAGAAAAGCTTTTAATCTTCTTGCGGTCGGCACATCTTTCCAGTCTATTGTGATAGAAAGAGATGGTTCACTTCTCATAGTTCTCAAAAAATCTAAAAACGCGAATGTGTCCATGATTAAAAATTCTTGGCTGATATCCCTAGGAGCCGGCTCGTGTTCAAGTTTAGAGTCGGATGTTTCCATAGTATTAAAAGTTTAAAAAATAAATTATTTCAGCTAACTGTATATAAACCAAGTTGTGGTTATTTTGGCCTAGTTGTAGTATAATTCATTCGTTGACTTTAATCCATAGATAGGGTTCAGTTAATATGCTCTTTGCCGATGCGCCGTCCAAGCGGTTTATCGTGTATGGCGTGTGTTTTTTAGTGGGAGTGGCGATTGGGTCATTGGCGCTAGAGGAACGGAGGCCTTTTTTTGTTTTTATCGTGCTCATGGGTGTGCTCGTGCCGCCGCTTGTAGTATTTTGGCGATCGCGAATCACGCGAACAATTTTGTATTGCGCGATTGCCGTGGTGGTCGGGGCGGGGCGAGTAAATGTCGGATTTCCAGTGATAGATGAAACACATATTGCATCGCGGGCGGGAGGCCAAGCGACGTTTGTAGGATGGGTAGCGGCGGAACCAGATGAGCGCGAGGACCACACGCGACTCATCGTGCGTGTGGAAGCGCCCTATCGCGGCCGCGTGCTCGTGAAAACGGATCGGTATCCGGTGATGCCATACGGTACGCCGGTTGAAGTGACGTGTGAATTGGAGAGACCACAATCAGTGATTCGGCTGGATTCTATCGCGGCGCCAGGGGCGCCGCTCCAGAATGACAAATTTCGCTACGATCGCTATTTGCGCCGCGATAACATCTACGCACTCTGTCGCAATGCCGAGATACGCACGCGGCTCGCAGAACCGCGCGGCTCGCGCGCTATTTCTGCGCTTCTCGGCGTGAAACACAAAATGCAACAAACCATCGGCGAGAATTTACCGGAACCGCACGCGTCATTTTTGGGCGGCCTGCTCTACGGCGCGCGCTCAACCATTCCCGCGGAATTGCAGGACGCGTTCAAACGCACCGGCACGAGTCACATCATTGCGATTTCGGGATATAATATAACCATCGTCGCTTCAATAGTGATGCTCGCGCTCGTTACGCTATTTATTCCGCGCAAGAAAGCGTTTTGGCTGGCGATCGCGATGGTGGCGGGATTTGTGGTGATGGTGGGCGCGCAGGCGTCCGTGGTGCGCGCGGGTTTTATGGGCGTGCTTGCGCTTACGGCAAAACAGATGGGGCGTTTGTCACGGCCTCTGCCGCTCATTATGGTTGCGGCCGCGGGCATGGCGCTCGTGAATCCGTTTGTGCTTTTGTTTGACGCGGGATTTCAATTATCGTTTTTGGCGGTCATCGGACTGATGTATCTGGCGCCGGATCTTGAGCCGTGGTTCGCATGGCTTCCCAAGAAATTGGGGCAGGTGATTGCGGCAACATTGGGGGCCATCGTGCTCACTACGCCGCTCATGTTGTATCAGTTTGACCGGTTTTCCGTGGTGGCGCCGGTGGTGAACACGCTCATTTTGCTCGCGATTCCGTGGATTATGCTGGGCGGTTTTGCGGCGGTGGTCGGCACGTGGGTCATATCGCTCCTCGGGAAAGTATTATTCGGACTCACGTGGGTGTTGTTGTCCTATGTCATTGAGACGGTGGAACTTTTTGCGCGATTGCCGTTTGCCTCGGTGGAGGCGAGTGTGTCGTGGTGGGTGATGGTCGGAGTGTATGGAGTGATGATGGCTACTTTCATGTCATCCCGAGCGAAGCCCTCCGAGGGCGGATGACGGCTGTATGAATGCTCCATTTGAAAAACGTCTCACCGTCGCGGTTGCCATCCTGCTTGCGGCCGTGTTGGCAGCATTATTTTTTGTCACGCGCGACCACAAAAGCGCTTTTCGCATTGCGTTTCTCGATGTCGGCCAGGGCGATGCGGCACTTATTAGTTTCGATCGCCGCACGCAGATGTTGATAGATTGCGGCCCGTCGCGCGCGGTGCTCCAAGGACTGGGACGGCGCATGCCGTTTTATGATCGCACGATTGAATATCTCGTGATTACGCATCCGGATTTGGATCATTATCTTGGGTGCATTGATGTGCTTGATCGCTATCGCGTGGAGCATATCTGGTGGACTGCGCGAGATAATAAAAACGATCCGCAGTGGCCGGTGTTTAAAGAAGCGGTCGCGCGCGAGGGTGCGGAGGTGCGCGTGATTGATCGCGCGGAGCGTCGCGACGTTGGCGATACCGTAATTGATGTGCTCTATCCGGATCATGCCGTTGCCAATGAAAAAGTTGACGATAACAACACCTCAATCGTGATGCGCGTCCAGCACGGAACATTTTCCGCGCTTTTAACCGGCGATGCGGAAGAAGAATCGGAACGCCATCTGGTGCAAGAATACGGTGGCCGATTGCGCTCGCAGGTTTTAAAAGTGGGACACCACGGCAGTAATACCTCGTCAATTCAAGAATTTTTGGATGCCGTTTCACCAGAGGCGACCGTCATTTCTTCCGGAAAAAATAACAAATACGGCCATCCCACCGAGCGCGTGCTGAAACGTCTGGAGCGAAATGGCGCCACCGTCCGCCGTACCGATGTTGAGGGAGATGTGGTATACTATCCGTAATGGGTATCATATACCGAGTAGCGCTTGGCGCAACACTCACATTTTTATTTACCGCACCGGCTCTTGCCGCGCCGGCTGGCTTTGTGCCCTCGGCCGGCATTTGGTTTTCGCAGGATGTGTTTTTTGCGGGCGATCGCGTGAAGTTGCTGACTGTCGTGGTGAATAATTCTTATCGGCAATTGGAGGGGACCGTGGGATTTTATGATAACAAAAATCTCATCGGTTCGGTTCCGGTGAATGTGTCGCTTGAGGAGGCAAAGCAGATTGCCCTTCTCTGGGAGGCCGCAGAAGGCGACCACGAAATCACCGTCTCATTCCTAAGCGCGCAGGCCGTTGATGACAAAGGCAACACCATTTCGGTTACTGACGCGCAATTGAACCCGGGCGGGACGGTCATTAAAACAAACTATTTTGTGGACCGTGATACTGACGGTGACGACATCGGTGATCAAGTGGACCCCGATGATGATAATGACGGCCTCACTGATGCGGAAGAAGAAAAGGCGGGGAGCGACCCTAAAAAAGCTGACGGCGATGGCGATGGATTGAACGATAAAGAAGAATTGGCAAAAGGCACTGACCCGCGCAAGGCGGATTCTGATGGCGACGGCGTTGATGATAAACAGGATCTCTTTCCGCGTGATGCCAAAGAATCCGCCGATGCCGATAACGACGGATTGGGCGATAACGGTGATTCCGATGACGATAATGATGGACTCTCTGATGACAAAGAGGCCGAATTCAAAACCGACGCGCACAAGGCGGATTCTGATGGCGACGGCATCAAAGACGGCGTTGAAGTGGAAAAAGGCATGAATCCGAAGAGCAAAGATTCCGATGGCGACGGATTGTCTGACGGCGATGAAATTGAGCGCGGCACGGATCCGAGCAAAATTGATTCTGACGATGACGGCCTGCACGATGGATTTGAAATACAAAAAGGCACGAATCCCACGCGCGCGGACTCCGATGGCGACGGGTTGAAAGACAAAGAAGAAATTGACGGTGGCACCGATCCACTGAAAACAGACACGGACGGCGACGGCGTGAAAGATGGCGAAGACGCATTTCCGAAAGATTCGAAAGAGACCGCGGACGCAGACCGTGACGGCATCGGAAATAACGCGGACCCTGATGACGACAATGACGGCTTGAGCGATGAACTTGAGGCAACGCTCAAAACCAATCCGCAAAAACCGGACACGGATGCGGATGGATTAAATGATAAAGAAGAACAAGACAAGAAAACCAACCCGCTCGAAGTTGATACGGATAAAGACACTATTCCTGATGGCGAAGAGGTGCTCATCGTGAGTACGAATCCAACTAAGGATGACACCGATGATGATGGCGCGCTTGATGGAAAAGAATTGGAAAATCGAACTGACCCGCTGAATCCTGATACGGACGGCGACGGCGTGCGTGACGGCGATGACACCGCGCCGCTCTATGAAACGAATCAACTTTTGCGCACCACTTTACTTTTACTTGCGTTTGCGTCCTCACTCGCCGCGCTGGGATTTGGCGCGTTTACCATTTATCGCAAGCGATTGACGGAGCTCGGCACTCAAGACGCGGCGTGGAACGAAGAGGAGCGGGAAATTGAGGAATTGGTGGAAGAGGCGCGCACGGTCGTCAAAAAGCAGGCAAAGAAAAAATGACCCGCCGCGGGTCATCCCGAGCGAGCACTTTTTTACTGTCATCCCGAGCGAGCGTAGCGAGTCGAGGGATCTAATTGTCGGTTTGACAGGCGCCCGCATAAGGCGTATTTTTATTCCCATGACCCCTCGTTCACTCATTATCTTCGGCCAAGGACAACTTGGTCACTGTTACCGTGATTATTTCGAACAGAAGGGCGTGGCCGTGCACATGCCCGCGCTTGATATTCGCGATGCCGCGGCAGTGAACGCGGCGCTTGACGCGGCGCGGCCGGATCTCGTGATTAACGTCGCCGCAAAAACAAACATTGATTGGTGCGAACAAAATAAAATCGAATGTTTTGCCGTGAATACGCTGGGCGCGGCCGTGATTGGAGAAGCGTGCGCGGCGCGCGGCATCTCTCTCGCGCATCTTTCTTCAGGCTGTGTGCAGGAAAGCAAAACAAAAGACGCGGTGTGGGGCGAAGATGACCCCGTGAGCCCACTCTGTTTTTACGCGTGGACGAAAGTGTGGGCGGAAAATTTATTGCGCGATGCCGCCGCGCGACGCGGGTTGAAGGTGTTGATTCTGCGGCCGCGGCAGCTGCTCTCCAGCGTGGTGTCCACACGCAACGCGGTCACCAAACTACTCACGTACTCGCGTTTTATTGATGCCGCTAATTCCTGCACCATTGTGGAAGATTTGATGTGGGTAACCGAGGAACTCATTCGTCGCGATGCCACTGGCACGTTTAATGTGGTGAATCCCGGAGTCACCTCGCCCTATGAGATTGCGCTTCTGTTGAAGGAAATGGTGAAACCAGAAATGGAATGTATTAAAATTGAAAAAGAGGAATTGAACCACATGACGCTTGCGAAACGCGTAGATTCGGTGCTCTCCACCGCGAAATTGAACGCGCTCGGCATTCTCCTGCCGGAGATTCACGCGCGTTTACGGGAAATTTTGGCGCAGTTCAAACTGAATATGGAGGCCGAGGCGTCGCGCGCGGTTTTGGAAAAAACCGAGGCGGAAACACGGCAAAAATTATCGCTCGGCGCGGCAACATTCACCGAGTACGCCTAATAAAGAGTAGGGTTGCGAGAATAAGGCGAGGGTGGTAAGGTGATTACCACTCTTTTGTTTATGGACCTCTCCATTATCACCGTCAGCTGGAACGTAAAAGAATATCTCCGCGCATCGCTTGAGGCGATTTTTCAGAATGCCGGCGTTGCGAATTTTGAGGTATGGGTAGTGGATAATGCGTCCACCGATGGCACCGGCGTTCTGTTGCGCGAATGGGCGCGGAAGGAGCCGCGGTTGCGCGTTTTGCTGAATAACACCAATGTCGGGTTTGCGCGCGCGAATAATCAGGCGATTGAACAGGCGGCGGGGCGATATGTTTTGTTGCTCAATCCTGACATGCGCGTGTTTCCGGATACGCTTGCCACGATGGTGCGGTGGATGGATGCGCGCCCTAAAGTGGGCGTGGCCGGTTGTCATTTGGTTACGGATACCGGAGAGACGATCCCGCATGTGCGGCGGTTTCCGGGGCTGTGGAATCAACTCGCGATTGTGTTAAAACTGCCGCATCTTTTTCCGCGCGTGCTTGACCGCTACCTCATGCGCGATTTTGATTATGCAAAAGAGGCGCGCGTTGATTCCGTGCGCGGCTCGTTTTTTATGATTCGTCGCGCCGCGCTCCGCGTGGGATTGCTTGATGAGCGATTTTTTATTTGGTTTGAAGAAGTTGATTTTTGCAAACGGATGCGGAGTGCGGGCTGGGAGGTGTGGTACACGCCCGCGGCGCGTTGCGTGGATAAAGTGGGCCGCAGTTTCGCGCTTGTGTCAGGATACAAAAAACAAAAAATGTTTTTGACAAGCATGTATCGGTACTTTGATAAGTGGATATGAAACTTTCTGTTCAACTCGTCACGTGGAACGGCGCGAAATACATTCCGCATCTTTTCACGTCTCTCCGCGCGCAAACGTACCGCGATTTTACGCTTCATATTTTGGATAACGCATCAACCGATGAGACGGTGGCCGTCATGCGTTGTGTCGCGTCGGATATTTCCGTGCCGGTTACGTTTGACGTTGAGTCATCGAATACCGGATTTGTCGGCGGCCATAATACGCTTTTCGCGCGTTACCGCGATGCAGATTTCGTTCTTCTTCTGAATCAGGATATGATTCTGGAATCCGATTGTTTTGAACGACTGGTGCGATTTATGGAAGCGCATCCGCGCGCGGCGGCGTGCAGTCCGCGGCTCATGCGCTGGGACCCGGCAACCGGCGAGAAACACAATCGTATTGACACGCTGGGCCTCGCGCTTTATCGTAACGGACGAGTGGTGGATTGGATGCATGGGCATGCGTGGAGCGAAGAACTCGCGGGGACGCTTCGGTATGCCACGGTGGAATACGCGGAAGGGCGGGAGGAGCGATGGGTAGAGGTGTTTGGCGTGTCTGGCGCGATGCCGTGCTTTCGCACCGCCGTTATCACGGGACTGCCCGGGAATGACGGCGCTCTGTTTGATTCGCGGTTTTTTAGTTATAAAGAGGATGTAGATCTCGCCTGGCGATTGCGCGCCATGGGATGGAAGGCGTACACGCTTCTCGATGCAGTGGCGTATCATGACCGCACCGCCGCCGCGCCCGATGACCCGTCGGATAATGCCGCGGCGAAACACTGGAAGACCAAATCAGCGCTCGTGCGGCAGTATTCGTACCGCAATCATTGGTTTACGCTCATCAAAAATGCGCCTTTGACGCCGAGTACGCTCTGGTTTGAACTGAAAAAATTTTTGTATCTGGTGGTGCGCGAGCCGGCCGTCATTCGTTTTTGTTTTCGTGAAAAGAAATTATTTAGCGCGATGTGGAAGGCGCGCCGCGTTCTGCGGCGTGCGCGGAGGGCACATCCGATTGAACTACGGCGATGGATGATATAGCCGTAACTATTGTGAACTATAAGATGAAAGAGGACACCGCGCGGTGTCTTGATTCGTTGTATCGTGACAGCGCGGGCAGTACCCTGCGCGTTTCGGTCATCGTGGTGGATAATGCGTCGCGCGATGATATTGAGGGATATTTGAAATTGAATTTTCCGCAGGTGCGGTGCATCGTGCTTTCAGAGAATGTCGGATTTGGGCGCGGGCAAAACGCGGCGATGAAAGCGGTGGACGCGAAATATTATT
>JBBTXJ010000092.1:0-1120 GCA_038062335.1 Patescibacteria group bacterium
TCCGACATAGCCGATGGTTTGTCCGTTTGAGACTTCTTGTCCGACAGAGACGATGGAAGACCGCATATGCGAGTAGAGCGTCTGCGTGCCGTTGTCGTGCGTGATGACGACATAGTTGCCGTAGCCGCCGTTCCAAGCGCCGTTGTTTCGCACGATGATAACGGTTCCATTCGTCGCCGCATGGATAGGAGTACCGCGCGCGGCGCCTATGTCTACCGCATTCAAGCCATGCAAGCCTTGCGTAAGAATGCCGCCCGGCACAGGATTGCCGTAGTAGCCGGTTTGAACGGAGCCGCCGCTCAAATATGCTTCGCGGATAATCGGCGATGATTTGGGCGCCGATATTTCTCCACCAGGAATTATGATAGTTGATCCGACAACGAGCGCCTTCGCCGGATCGAGACCGTTAAATTGCGCTATTTCGTTCACATCCGCCCCATATTTCTTCGCAAGCGACTTCAGCGTGTCGCCCTTCACAACAACGCGTTCAATACCCGAGACAGGCAGAATGATGAGAATGTCGTGCTCGTGTATGTCTTTCACACTACTAAGATTGTTCGCCCAAATAATAGTATTTACCGAAACATTAAACATTTTCGCGATATCCGATAGGGTGTCACCCGAAAGAACTTCATAGACCGAAATACGGTCCGGTGATATATCGTTTGCCACAACCTCGGTTATCGTACCGGATGGACCAGAGTAGGCTAGTAAAGCCTTGCCTCCGCTCGTCTGAATGCTATCACCAAGACCTTTATTCGGATTCGGATCAGAGTTCGTGGCGGCACTTAAGACCGGCGTTCCGGAATCAGGCGTGAACGTATTCACAGCCGCATCCGCGTTTGTAGAAAACGGCCAGAACGCTTCCGCGTAGTCCGGCACGATGGATGTGGCAAACGCCAAACCCGCTAATCCCGATATGAGAAATTGTTTGTTGAATTTGATGGGAAACTTTGGAAATTGGTGCGTCTGAGAGTACAAAAATGGCTTACATACTCTCGTATATAAGCCATTTCTTGGATGCTTCCGTATCAGCTATATTGCGAGTATAGCCTAGAGAGACTGGTAGTCAACCGCCTCGTCTCATAACTGTGGAAAGCGATTTGTGCGCTATAGTCCG
>JBBTXJ010000093.1:0-3904 GCA_038062335.1 Patescibacteria group bacterium
TTTACCGTGCGCTGGAAGGGAAGCAAGATGCGGGTGGTGTTTATGTCGCGTGCCGCGCTCGACGCGTTGAAAAAATATGGAGAGGCGCGCCATGACATGAATCCGCATATTTTTGTTTCGCATGACCGCGCGCAACGCGCAAAGACGCGTAAAGACGATGCTGACAGCGAACCCTTGACAGCGCGGTCAATTCAGCGTATTGTAGAACGCTACGCACGCGCGGCGGGCATTATGAAACCGGTGACACCGCACACCTTGCGGCATTCGTACGCCACGGACCTGCTGCGGAATGGCGCTGACTTACGTGCGGTGCAGGCGATGCTGGGACATTCGTCCATTACCACCACGCAAATTTACACACATGTGACGGATAAGAATTTACGAGAGATACATCATAAATTTCATCGTACACACAGCGCGGGCCCATAGTTCAACGGATAGAACGGGAGACTTCTAAGCTCTTGATCGAGGTTCGATTCCTCGTGGGCCCACAAAGGATTGATAGAATTCATGTTTTCGTGTAGTCTATATCGTATGGTGGACGTAGCTCAATTGGCAGAGCACTAGGTTGTGGTCCTAGCGGTTGGCGGTTCGAGCCCGCTCGTCCACCCCATTGCAGTGTAGATGATTTGGTGATACTATAAAGGCAATTGTATGGCTCACTATCTTGACAGCGAGTCCACGCTTCGTTGTTACGATACTAAGGATGTATTGGCGTCTGTTGGAGGTTTTCCGGAACAGATTTTGCAGGCATGGGAAGAAGTGGGCGCGATGAAGTTGCCGCGCTGGAAGCCAGTGACCATGTCGATTTCCGGCATGGGCGGATCAGGGCTCGGGCCGCACATTCTACAGACCGCGTTTGGCAGCCGTGTTCGGGTGCCTATTATTATTTCAAATGGGTACATGCTTCACGGTCATGTGAACGAGAAAACGCTGGTGGTTTCAGTGAGTTATTCAGGGAATACCGAGGAAACCATTGCCGCGTACAAAGATGGAAGGATGCGCGGCGTTAAATCCTTTGTGATTACGACGGGCGGTGCGCTGGGCGAACTGGCGTCTCGCGACGCGGTGCCGTTGTATAGGGTAAAACCGCGGCATAATCCATGCGGACAGCCGCGTATGGGTTTGGGGTATCCGCTGGGCGCGATGGCGGCCCTGCTTCATCGGTTTCGGTTGAGCAATTTTATCACGGGTGAGATTGTACAGGCGATTGAGCATGGAAGGCGCGTGTGGAAACGAGTTCAATTTGAAACGCCGTTTAAGGAGAATCCTGCGAAACAGCTCGCCGCTCATCTTGAGAACGTGATGCCAGTCCTTATTGGCACGCGTTTTTTGGGCGGCGCTCTGCACGCCTCATCAAACATGATGCACGAGAACGCAAAACACTTTGGGCTGTACCATCGGTTGCCGGAGATGAATCATCATTTGCTTGAGGCGTTATCTTTTCCGTCGAAATTGGAGCGGATTTTGTACGGGGTGTTTTTTGACTCATCATTGGTAAAACCGATGGTGCGGCAACACGGGATCATAACACAAGACATATTTACCAAACATGGCATTCCGAATGAGGTGGTAAAATTGCGCGGTACTGACGCGTTGTCGGCGTCGCTTGAGATGGTTATGATTTGTGCGGCGGCGAGCGTGTATCTCGCCATGTTGCATCGGATTGATCCGTCGGAGATTCCGTGGGTGGATTATTTTAAGAAGCATCTGCATTAAATTTCAGAAAAATCCAGAATCGCGCCCGCTATTGACAGCCGGGCGTTTTTGTGATAGTACTATAGTGAGTTCTTGCAACAAGAAGGAGGCACAAATGCGAGCATTCTTTATGGCCATGATGGCCATCATGGCAGGATGCCTGTCATGGAGCCGTCAGCAGTACGAAGCACAGGGCGGAACGAATCCGCCCAAGGTGCAACATTCGTCGTGGAGCGTTGGCGTGTTGCCGGCGCGGTCGCCGGTGGAGGCGGCGAGCGCGGATGCCATCGGGACCGATGCGCGGACGCGGAGTCGGTACGGCGGCGGGTACGGCATCGCGGGCTACGCGGACACGGGCGGGAGGTATGTGAGTTACCGTACGCCGCGGAGCGTGGAAGTGTCGCCGGCGCGGTCGTCAACAAGTGTGGCATTGGCTGGCGCAATCGCCATGGACACGCGGGTGTCGCGCAGGAACACAGAACCTGCGAAAGCCGCCACGCTGGATATGTCTCTCACCAAGCCCAACGGGGTTGAAGATGCTAGGGTGATCCGCGTGGAAAACAACACTCTGCTCTTTGCGCGAGTAGAGGTAGATGGAGAAGTGGCGCGTGGTGGGCTCAACCCCGCAGAAAGTCGGTTCATCGTAAGCCCAAAATCGTATGTACGACAGATTGTCGTATGCGGGTTTACCCCAGAGGGTAAATACCGTGGTACGGTGTGGCAGGTCTACACTAGGCGAGAGAAGACCACCACCTACACGATTCATTCGCGGTTCCGAAAAAAAGTAAGAAGCTGGGCTGCCCATTCAAGGTAAACCAATCGGAAGGAGGAAGCTGATGCGGATTTCCATATTCATGGTGGCCATGATGGCCATGATGGCCGGCTGTTTTTCATGGAGCCGGCAGACGTACGACGCACAGGATGGCACGGAGTTGCCCAAGATGCAACATTCGTCGTGGAGCGTTGGCGTTTTGCCGGCGCGGTCGCCGATGGAGACGGCGAGCGCGGACGCGATCGGCACGGACGCGCGGACGCGGGCGAAGTACGGGTACGGTGGTGGCTACGGTACTGCGGGCATGGCGGCCGCGCACGGAATGTTCTACTACAACCGGCCATACGGTGTGCCGGCGAACCGCGTGATTTTCTTGGAGAATCACTCGGACTACCCGGTGCGGGTATCGTTGAACGGCCGAGTGATCCCCGGCGACATCTCGCCGTCACTGCAGGCGTATCTGGTGAGCGACCACCCCACCAATCATCGCCTCATCTTCTGCGCCTACGAAACGCCCGGTGGCGTGTCGCTCGGGCAGTGGCAGAGGTATCTCGGCAGTAATCCGGGTCAGATCGTGCACTACCGCCTGAAGAACGACATGTTCCGAGGCAGGTGTCCGTTCTGAACCGGCGTTTCTCTTCTGAACCAAAAGGGCGTCCCCACATGGGACGCCCTCTTTTTTTACACGTCTTTTTATCTTGCATTGAGCCACGCATCAAACACAAAGTCCGAGATGGCGCGGGAGAGCAGTATAATGGCGAGGCCGATAATGGCATTTCGAATCATACGCTTTGCTTCCAACACATCTTTTTCTTCTCCTCCGGCAGTCATCCATTTATAGCCGGCGTATACAATCAACAACACAAATACGATTCCAAGAATTGAGAGCGCGGTGCGGATAACACTTGCCACAATATCGCGCACGTCGCGCTGTGTTTCAATGCCGGCCGCCTGTCCGGTGTCTCTTTGCATCTGTTTGATGCGCGCGCCGAGTTGCGCGTGCGCGGTGAGAGGAAGGAGCGTTGTCGCAAGAATCGTGCTTGCGATACCGAGGTTGATGATAAATTTGTTCATAGCAATGTTATTTAATACCTGTCGCGCTGATGAGTGAATCCACTACGAAATCCGTGATGGCATACGCGCCGAGCGTTATGGCAAGGCCGATAATGGCGGAGGTGATAGTTTCTTTTGCTTTTGAAACCTGTTTATCTTCGCCCCGCGCCGTCATCCAGAGATACCCGGCGTAGACGATGAGCGCGATAAATACGATGCCGAGGAGACCGAGGCCGCTCTTGATAATGGCGCCCACTGTATTTTCTAGCGACGGCGGCTGGCCGCCATAGACCTCTACGCCAGTGTCAACGAAATTGCGCCCAACGTCTTTGAAGGTGGGGCGCGCTGACACAGCCACAGGGACAGATAAGAGCATTATCG
>JBBTXJ010000094.1:0-1957 GCA_038062335.1 Patescibacteria group bacterium
GGCGAGGAGCGCCGGTGTGGCGCGCGCGGTTTTGAACAGCCAATAAAAGATGAGGATAAATGCGAGCACGCCGAGCGCGCCAAGTTCTATCCAGAAGTTTAAGATGATATTGTGCGGGTATTCAAAAATTTCAATCCATTTATCAATGCGATAGCGGTGAATAACTTCTTTATAACTTGCGAGGCCGGTGCCGAGGATGGGGTGTTCTGAAAGAAGTTCTACGGATTCAGCCCACATGTCGCGACGAATGCGGCCGGAGTAATCTTGCAGGAGGAGTTCTTGTTTGATTGACGCCAGTTGCGGCACGGTGAGGATGAGCATGGCGCCGAGTGCGGCAAGTGCGATTGCGGCAACGCGTGTTTTTTTATACAGCACTCCCGCGAGCATGAGCGCCGCCGCAAGCCCCACCAGCGCGCCGGTGGATTTGGCGAAGATGATGGCGAGGAGGGATGCAGAAATTACCACGAGCCAGTAACAAATTTTTAATAAGTCATTTCGACCAAGTCCCGCGTAGCGGGACGCGTGGAGAAATCTCATCGCATTAGATTCCTCGACTCGCCTTCGGCTCGCTCGGAATGACATCCAAAAGAATAGTGGAATCAATGGTGCTAAAAACAATCCAATCGCGTTCGGGAATCCCCAAACGGACGTGACGCGGCGGGTTTCTTCCGCGGCCCAATACGGATTCGGGATCCAAAAACCCGTGAATTTTTGGTAGATTGCGAACGCGGCGGTTGCGAACGCGGTGAGGGAGAGCGCGAAAATTATTTTTGGCGCGTCTTCTTTTTTGAGCGTTGTAATAAAAACAATAAAGAGCGCGATCGGTTCAATAATGTACGCCTTCCATAATCCTGCGGCCGCGCGGATGTCCGGCGCAGTGAATACAGAAATGGCGCCAGCGATGAGAAGGAGCGCGATGCCGAGCGCGAGGGGCCAGTTTTTCCGCATGTCATCCCAGACGCGTGATAACGCGATCCGAGGGTTAGTAATTTTTTCTGGATTCCGGGTCGCGACGCCCGGAATGACAAAAGAGAGGCCAAGCCGTCCTGCCCAGACCAAGACAGCAATCCAAATCATCACCTCGAGCCACGTTGATGGTAACGGCCCGAGTCTGAATCGAATGAGGTACGTCGGCAAAAGCGCAATCAACACAAAAAGCGCCCAGCGGAACCGGGCGATTGCGAGGATGGTGTAAAGAACGGTAGTAGAGATCAAGAAGAACATGTTTATTTGTCATCCTGAACTCGTTTCAGGATCTAATTGGAGATGCTGAAATAAATTCAGCATGACAGAATTAAGAAGTTCGTTTCAAGAGTCCCCTCACCGTCTCCAACGGTACACCGCGGAGCGCGACGATGGCAAGGCCGTAGACAAGCGCGCCGAGCGCTATCAAAATGAGCACGTGAAGTTCGCGGAGTGGTAGGAGTACGAGCATCATGACGAGCGATGCGATTATTGCTTTTAAGAGCGGTGCGAACGAGACATGGGCGCGCGTTACATGGCGCACATACCCCCATAAGAGCGCACCCGCAAGCACTTCAGAAAACACCGTCATCCACGCCGCACCCAGAACGCCGTGAGATGGAATGAAAATTAAATAGCCAATTAAGGTGAGCGCCGCGGTTACCATATAAATCCAAATGGTTTTCCGTTGGTGATTGATCGCGACAATCGTGTGTCCAAACAGTGCACCCAAAAATCCACCCATGAGCGCGATCAGTAAAATCTGTACAATCGGCCCGGACGCCACAAATTCACGGCCCGCAATCAACCGCATGAGCGGCGTGGCAAGGAGAATGCCGCCAAAAAGCATGGGGATGGCGACAATAGAAAAAATCGTAAATCCGCGTTCCACAAGATGCTGAAACCGCTCCTGATTTTTCTCTGTCCATGCGGCGGACAGGAGCGGCAAGAGGAGCCCCATGAAAATAATCGGTACGGCAGTGGTTACATCCAT
>JBBTXJ010000094.1:2057-7500 GCA_038062335.1 Patescibacteria group bacterium
GGAGCGGCAAGAGGAGCCCCATGAAAATAATCGGTACGGCAGTGGTTACATCCATGATGCGGTACGCCGCGCCATAGAGCCCCACTTCGCTCTGGGTGCGCACGAGGGACAAAATGAGAATATCAGCACGGAGGTATATCAAGTTAAACGCAATGGAAATGGCAATCGGCCAGGATTTTTTAAAAATTTCACTCCACACAGCACGATCAAACGCGAATCCGAGCGGCGTAATCCGATGCGCGCGCACAGCGAGCACTACGGTCTGTACGATTCCAGCCGCAACTGTTGCAATCATGATGGCAAGAAATCCATGGTCCCAGCGCATCACCACGAGGACACTGATGAGGAGCGCCGCGCGCTGTATGGCCTCGCCTATTCCAACCCACACCGCCTGCAGGTGTTTTTGAAAAATGCCGGTGAGGATTTGGTTCACCGCGATGAGGAAAAATGCGAACGACGCGGTCTGCACCGCCAGTTTAATTTCGAGATTGTAGGGAAAGAACCAGATGATGCCACCGGCCGCCACGTAGGCGATAAATGCCGTGATGATACGGAAAGCAAGGATGTTGTGAATGATTCTTTTTTCCGCACCTGCCACGGCGCTGCCGAGCATCTGCCCCGTGACGAGCACGAGGCCAAAATCAATCATGATGCCGACAATCTGGAGAAACCCGATGGCGGTGGTGTACCATCCAAACTGCTCCTGCCCAAGATACCGCGTCATAATGCCGATCGTCACAACACCAAGAAGCGTGGCAATGACTTTGCCGATCAAATGCGCGATGGTATTGTGCGCAACGCGAGTGACGGTCATTGGTTAACTTTTATGGTAATGTTTCGTGATTTGAAACACCTCAGCTTTTCCATCTGCAATGAAAAATAACGCTCGGTATTTTTTGTCGAGACGGAATGAATAGATGCCCCGCCATCGCGGTTCAAGTAGTTCTACGTTGAGCGATGGATGTCTAATGTTTTCCTCAAACAACTGTTTTGTCTTTCTCCATTTCTTGCTGAGATTGTGACGCTCAAGAAATTTTTTAAGATCTCTTCGAAGAGGTTTTATGTCCATACCGTTTGGTGTAGGAGGACTTGCGAAGACCAGATTCAAGATCCTTGAGAAAGGCGCTTGTGTATAGATTGGTTTTTTGGAAATCTTCCACCACTTCTTTAATTGGGTCTCTTAGGAACAACTCAAAAAATCGTGCGGCAGTTTTTCGATACGCCTGCGCTTGTCGTTGCAGACGCACATACTCGGTTTTCGGAAGCGTAACCGTACTCATATACACATATGATATCTATGTATATGATATCCCGCAAGTATCAGCGCGTCAAATAATGTCATTCTAGCCAAAAATGGGGTGCTGGCTATTGACAAAATTGGTGAAATTTGCTATAGTTACGCCAGTTTGGCGAGCCTGGGGTCCTTGCCGTGGTGGCTTGGATGAGGGGCGATCCTAAGGAGGATGAGATGGCAAGCAAGAGTGGGAAGGAGAAGTCCGAGTTGGTGCGCGGGGCGGGGTTCGCCGCCGCGCTCTGGATCGCCCTTGAGGCGGCGGTTCGTGAGGCCGGCGGGTCCGACGAGGACATCCACCGGCTCGGCACCGATGAGGGGAAGGACACGCTCTGCAAGATGGCCAAGGTGGCCGCTCTGCGGGGTGAGTGCGAGGTGATTGGTGCCGACAATTCGGCGAGTGCGACATCCCACTACCCGGTAACGGTAGACTACAGCCGGTCCATGGAGCAGATGGTCGCCGCGGGTGAGTACAACACCAAGAACGATAACATCACCCAGGAGCACTTCCCGCTCCAGGGTTCCGGCCAGATCGAGGTGGAACTCCACCTCGTCCATCTCAACCGTGACGCGAGCACCGACTCGGTGCTAGCGGAACTGGACCGCCGCGGTCTCCGTCCGGCAACCCTCGCGGAACTCCTGGCATTTGGGGCAAAGCACCCCAATTTCCAGAAGGAGTTCCCAATCATCGCTCTGGGTTCCGTCTGGCAGAGCTGGGGCGGCGGCCGGAGTGTGGCGTGCCTCGGCAGCTGGGGCGGCGAGCGCAGCCGGAGCCTCGGCTGGGTTGGCGGCGGCTGGGGCAGGTACTGTCGGTTCCTCGCCGTCCGCAAGTAGGATCTGGAATTCTGGAAACATGGTCCCCTTCCCCCGCGAGAGCGCATGCTCGAGCGGGGGATTTTTTTATGGTAAAATATTTACGGATATTAGATGCTACTGTCCACGGCCACGGCTTTGGACGATCGAATTCTGAAATATCGCGTAACGATAACGCCGGACATTTCTTGCGTTAGTGTGTGATCGGTATGTTCTAAAAATAAAGAAACTTGGTGCATTATAGTAAGGGATGTTGGATCCCGAATGCGATACAATCCCAAGAGTACTCAAAGGATGGTGGTGTGGAAGCTATAATGTACATATGGTGGGTTCCGTCTGGCAGAACTGGAACGGCAACCGGAATGTGGCGTACCTCGACAACTGGAACGGCAAGCGCAACCTGAACCTCAACTGGATTGACAACGACTGGAACAGGTACTGTCGGTTCCTCGCTGTCCGCAAATCTCTTTATTCTCCCGCTCCGCGGGAGTTTCTTTTCTTTGTTGCTTTATCCAGGCGCCAATCATTTTTCCAACCTCGGTAAGAGCGGATGAGAGAGTGAGATATTTTTGATTGGTTAATATTTTCATTTCCCATGCAAGCTGAAGAAAATATTTGAGCTCATCAAGTGTTATGCAGGCTTCTTGCACCAGCTCTTTCTTTACGGCGCGTTCCGCATAGCCCGCTCGAATCAAATGGGTGATGAGATTAGTGAAAAGCATGTCAATTTTTGCGCCAAGTGTGTGGCGTGAAAGGCGTGGTATATGCGGTAAAAATGCATGCCAAAGTTTGTAGGCGTCAGCAGTTTTTTGTAAGACGATAAGTTTTGCAAACCCTTTCGGGGGGGGGGTTGCTTCCTTGAAGATTATGAAAATTCAATTGGGTCATACATTTTCAGATATTATTTCAGTAGATAATTTACTGCTTGCGTGGCAGGAATTTGTGCGCGGTAAACGTGGCAAGCCGGATGTGCAGGAGTTTGGACGCTATTTGATGGATAATATCATGTCATTGCATGAGGAGTTAAAAAATTTTACCTATCGCCATGGGGGATATTATAACTTTTTTGTTTCAGATCCGAAACCCAGAAGTATCCACAAGGCAAGCGTGCGCGATCGATTGGTTCACCATGCGATTCACCGGCTATTGTATCCATTTTTTGACCGCACGTTTATATCGGATTCATTTGCATGCCGCGTTAATAAGGGTTTACACCGTGCCATCAATCGTCTTCGGGATATGGCACACGAGGTGAGTCAGAACCACATGCGGACGTGCTGGGTGTTGAAGTGCGATATTAGAAAGTTTTTTGCACACATTGATCATGCGGTTTTGATGGGAGTATTAGGTGAGTACATTCCCGACAAAAATATTTTATGGCTTTTGCAAGAGATTATCGGCAGTTTTCATGTGGCGCCGGGCCGCGGATTGCCACTCGGTAATCTTACGTCACAATTGTTTGTCAATGTCTATATGAATGTGTTTGACCAGTTTGTAAAGCATAAACTGAAGGCGCGTTATTATGTTCGCTATGCGGATGATTTTGTTTTGCTTTCTCATGACCGCGCATGGCTTGCGGCGCAACTGCTGCGCATGCAGGAATTTTTACAGGAACGGTTGCACTTAACCATGCATCCGCAGAAAATTTCCCTGCAGACGTTTGCATCGGGTGTGGATTTTCTCGGATGGGTGCATTTTTCGGATCATCGCGTGCTCCGTACAGTAACGAAGCGGAGGATGATGCGGAAGATACGCGCAAATCCGGCTGAAGCAACGGTACAATCATACCTCGGACTTCTTAGGCATGGGAATACGATGAGATTGCAGAGGGATGTGTTGGGAAATGCGCGGTTGAGTGGTAACAGTTGACTGCGCGGCGGTTATGTTTTATTGTAGGAGGTGCTTATGGGGGTGTTGTGTTTTATTAGATTGCTTCGTCGTCCCGACAAGTCGGGACTCCTCGCAATGACAATAGCGGCGGGGGTTTTTATTTTTGTATCTCCGGTGTACGCGGCTTCGTACAGCGCCGAGATTGCTCTGCCGCCTGCGAAGATGACACTCTCGCCAGGAGAAAAGGGCGGGGTTTCTCTTTTGGTTAAAAACATCGGTTCCGTGGCATGGCCGGTTACGGGTCGCGGGTATGTTTCCGCCTACACGTTTGATCCGAAGTACCATTTGAGCCGTTTGGAGGACAAAACATGGCGTCGGCGCGATCAGCCGGCAACCATTGCCGCGGCCGTGAAGCCGGGCGCTTCCGGGTATCTCCGCTTTCCGGTTTTGGCGCCGCTTGAGCCGGGCGTGTACGAGGAAACATTTCAATTGGCCGCCGAGGATACGGCGTGGATTGCCGGCGGGAAGTTTGTAGTGAGGGTGGAAGTGAGGGAAAAGAAGGTGAGTGATAATTTGGAGATCCTGAAACAAGTTCAGGATGACAAGTTGGGTGTCCGGGATGACAAGGTGGTTGTTTCAACAAGCTCGGCGCTTACCGCACCCCACAAAGCCCTGCTTCTTGCGCGGTCGCATCGGAAGATTGAGGCAGCCGGCGGTGAGAATATTTTGATGCGTTTCGGATTTAAGAATGTGGGCGAGACGACATGGATTGAGCGGGGCATTGGGTATGCGGATGTTGCGCGCGCGGCGGGTGACACCCTCACCCCAGCCCTCTCCCCTCAAGGGAGAGGGAGTTTTGTGCATGAGAGTTGGGCATCAGCGCGCGAGGTGGTGAAGCTCGCGGTCGGCACCGTGGCGCCCGGGCAGACAGAATTTTTTACGTTCAATGTGCGCGCACCGTCAAAAGCAGGTTCGTATAATCTGCGGTTGTCTCTTATGGCTGGCGGACAGGCAGTATCGGGTGGCGATATTGAAGTTCCCGTGACCGTGACGAGCAATGCGCAAAATACGAGCGGCGAGCCGGTTATTCCGCTCGTTGGCGGAGAGAGTGAGCCGGTAGTATTGGCGCCCGAGCCGCGTATTCGCGTGGGTTTGTTCAAGCCGGAACAGCCCGTTGAGTTTAAGTCGCCGTTTATCTATGTGCTCCGTGATGCGAATGGACTGGTGCTTTATGAATTACCATCAGGCACGCAGGCGGTTTTGCATTATAAAAAGGGTCAGTATACTTTTTACGCGCAGGGAACAACGCTCTTGAGTGAGACGCAGTTTAGGTTGGAGCCGAAGGCGGTGTCGTCTACATCTGACGGGATTGCTTCGTCGGCTTCGCCTCCTCGCAATGACAGTTATTTTGAACTCCTGAATCACGAAGACCGGCCGACGTGGAATCGTGCCATTAATTACAATCAATTTCGAGGCGTGTTTGAGCTTCGGTATAGTAAAGAGAATGAC
>JBBTXJ010000095.1:0-1112 GCA_038062335.1 Patescibacteria group bacterium
TTTCTGTGGTGTGGCGAGCTTGTCGAGCAGTGGCGGGGCTGGCTTCCTTATTGGCTCTGAATTACGAAACTCGTTTCCTCACTTTTTTTCACGTAAGTAAAAGCAGCCTCATCTCCATGAGGATTGTACAAAAAAACGAAAGTATCACACCGTGCCCGGCGTCCAACCGCTAGGCGAGAACAAACGAAAGTAACGAGTGGAGGTAATTTGCCAAGTAGCCGTTCACTGACCGCGGCATTGAGGTGGCGAGGCCGTGGAACATCTTCAGTGACCGAAAATCAAATTCAATTTGGAATCTGCCTTTGTACAAGTCTTCCTGCCATTTGGTCGCGAGCTTTTTCATGGTTTTGTACGGCCGGATGAGGAGCCATCTCTTGTGTTCGATGTTCATATCGCGTTCAAGGTCTTTTGACACGTACCCGGCATCCATGACAATGATGCCGAAGATATCCTTGTTGATATGGCGACAGATGTCCCTATCATTGGCATTGGCTCGGGTAAAACGGAAGGCCAGAAGCCGTCCGTCCGCGTCTCTGGTTATCGTGAGTTTTAAGCCAAAATACCAGCCTTTCGCGCTTCTTCCTAGTTCGGCGAAGGCGGCCATGGTCTTGTGCTTGTCAGCGTTCTTTTTGAGGCAGACCGGAATATCCGTGGCATCCGTATATTTGACGAGGTGCTGTCGTGTTCGACCCAATCGCATGATGAGGAACAGCACTCGCGCCGCGAGGACGGCGACCGCATTGATTGAAACCACGAACGTTTTGTAGGAGCAGCGCAGATCTTGTTTGAAGTCTCGGTAAACAGAAATCTTCGTGCTTCGCGTGCTCTGGTGCTGGTACAGCGCGAGCGAGAGCGCGTCAATGACAGAGATCTTCCGCGGTCGACCGGTTGGAGCCGCGGCAGTGTTTAATTTGAATGTTTGAGTGATGTGTGCGATACTTCGTCGTAGGTTTTTAAGGATGGTGAAAGCCATACTTATGAAACAAACAGTCCCTCACGGGACTGTTTGTTATTGTAGCAGATTTTGACGATTATTGGGAGTTTCGTAATTCAGAGCTTGAAGCAGTCCAAAAGGTGCTCACTTCGCGCAAGAAGCCGAGAAAATCAAAAGT
>JBBTXJ010000096.1:0-10152 GCA_038062335.1 Patescibacteria group bacterium
GGAACAGCGGGAACCGCGGGCCATTCAGCAAAATGCGCCGCGCATTTTGCTGAACTAGCGCATATCCATAGTGTTCTTGAGAATACTACAAATTCTTGTATGTTATGCAAAGGTATGGTATACTTACAACAGTATGTCAAACTTACTGGATATCGTAACAAAAGAAATGCTATTGCGCAATTATAGCCGAAGAACCATTGAGGCCTATTCGAGTGTGTATAGCGATATATACAAAAGGTTGGAGCGACCATTGCGAGACCTTTCAGAGGATGAAATTAAAGAGTATCTGTACCAGAAGACAGTGAGAGGGCTTTCCAGTCAAAGTGTAGCGCTAGCGGCGAACGCCCTCAATTTTCTTTATACCCAGCTCTACAAACGCGCGGATTTCAAAAAATTGCGTCATCCAAAAAAGACGCAGACCCTCCCTACGGTACTGACAAAAAGCGAGGTGGAACGTATTTTTGAGCAGACAAATAATCGAAAACATCGAGCAATGCTTGGGATAGCGTATGCCGCTGGGCTTCGTGTAAGTGAGGTGGTGAATCTTCGTGTGGCAGACGTTGACATCAAAGAATTAACGATTGTCGTGCGTCAAGGAAAAGGGAAAAAGGATCGGTTGACGGTATTGTCGCCGCGTCTTGTATTGGATATGCAGGAATTTACACGGGGAAAAGAGGGAGGCGACTATGTGTTCGTAAGCGAACGCGGTGGAAAACTCACCACGACATCGGCACAGATGGTCTTTCACCAATGCCTAAAAAAATCCGGTATTGTAAAATCGGCCACGTTCCACTCGCTTCGTCATAGTTTTGCCACTCATCTTTTAGAAAATGGCGTGGATGTGCGGTATGTCCAGGAATTGTTAGGACATGCGAATATCCGCACGACGCAGATTTACACACATGTTACTAATCCAAGCATTAAAAATATTAAGAGTCCGCTCTAATGCTCATATGGCAGTGAACCACGCGCTTGAAATCAAACAATTGTGTAAAGAATATCGTGTGTATCCGGAAAAAACGCGCGGCCAGCATTTTTTGATTAACGATACGTATGTAAAAAAAATGGTGGATGCGGCGGGCATTACCAAAGATGATTTAGTAGTTGAAGTGGGCGCGGGATGGGGGATTTTGACAGAAGAACTGGTGGCGCGCGCGCGGAAGGTGATTGCGATTGAGATTGAGGAGAAGATGGTGGGGTATTTGAGACAGAGTCTCAAGCCCGACGGGATTGCTTCGTCGCTCCCCGGGGTCGCTCCTCGCAATGACATAGAAATTTGGCACGGGGACGTGCGGCGGTTTTGGGACAAGATGCCGCAGGAGCCGTATCACGTTATCGCAAACATTCCTTATAATATCACGGGCCTCATCATCAGAAGTTTCCTTGAGAAAACGCCGCGCGCGCCGGAACAGATGGTGCTCATGGTGCAAAAAGAAGTGGCCGAGCGCATCACGGCCGCGCCGGGTGATATGACCATGCTCGCGCTCTCGGTGCAGTATTACGGGAAACCAAAAAAATTATTCACGGTTCCGAAAGGCGCTTTTTGGCCACAGCCGGAGGTTGATTCAGCGGTGATCCGGATCGCGAATATCGCGCGGCCTGACGAGAAAGAAACAAAAATCCTCTTCGCTCTCGCACACCGAGCTTTCGCCACAAAGCGGAAGCAAATGGTGTCATCGCTTGCGAGCACGGCGTTGGGCAAAACGAAAGAAGATGTGGCCGCCGCGCTTGTTGCCTGCGGGTTAAAGCCAACTGCGCGGCCGCAAGAGCTCGGCATCGCGGACTGGCGGCGCCTCATCGCGCACTGTTGATTTTTTACGGCGTCGAGCGTACCATACGTACACTTATGGTTACTTTTGTGGAACGATATAAAGCAGTGTGGCTTTGGATCGCCCAGTGGGCGGTGCTTTTGTCCATCTTCACCCCGCTCGTGGTGATGCCAGACCATCTCATTTTTCCGTTCGTTACGCCCAAGGCATGGTTTTTCCAGAGCATGATTACCATCGCCGTGGTGGCGTGGGGCCTTCTTATGGTGGCGGATCAGGCGTATCGACCCAAGAAGCATTTTTTGAATTACGTAGTCCTCTTTTTCGGCGCTGTAGCGCTCCTTACTACCATCACCGGCGTTGACGCCCATCGTTCATTTTGGGCGAACCACGAGCGCATGATCGGCTCCTTTTTTACCCTGCACCTCGTGGCGCTGTACTTTGTGGCGACGAGTGTTTTTACCACGCAAGAGGCGTGGCGACGGGTGTGGAAGATGTTTCTCGGTATCGGCTTTTTGATTATTGGAAGCGCTATCATCCAGCATTGGAAACCGGATTTTCTGTTTGGCGGTCAGCGCGCGGCATCCACGTTGGGCAACCCGCTGTATCTTGGGTTACATGCCGTGTATGTTGCATTCATCGCGGCGCTCTTGTTTTTTGAGGGGCGTGCGGATGGTTCTTTAAAGGAGCGATGGCAGATGGGCGTCCTTTGGCTGTTAGTCATTCTTTCATTTATTGCATTTGTTTTTTCCGAAACGCGCGGTGTGGCCGTAGGATTGGGTGCGGCGATGGTGTGGATGCTCGCGTGGATTGCCGCGGCCGGCCGTAAACGCGCGTATCGATGGAGCGCGTTGGGTCTTCTGGTTATCATGGTGCTTGGTATTGCCGCAGTTACACTCTTTAATCAGCATCCCGCGTTGAACAGCATCCCGGTTGTACGGCGGTTTTCCGGATTTTCGCTCGGCGGCACAAATGCGAATCGTCTCTTTGCCTGGAACGTGGCGATTGACGCGTGGAAAGACAAACCGATCCTCGGATGGGGTCCGTTTAATTATGTGTACGCCTTTAACCAAAAGTATCAAGGCACTCAACTTGTGCATAATAATTTTGGCGAAACATGGTTTGATAACGCGCATAATTTTTTCTTGGACACTGCCGCCGAGCAGGGGGTCGTGGGATTCGCGGCGTATCTTTTGTTGCTGATTGCCCCGCTGGTACTGTTTATTCGTGGTTGGTATCGCGGGCATATTCCCTTGTCGGCGATGACGCTCATTTCGGCGCTCATTATCACCCATGCCGTGCAAAATATTTTTGCGTTTGAGCAGGTTAGCTCATACGCCAGCTTGTTCATGGTTTTGGCGTATGTGCACTATCGCGCGGTCGCGCACGCGTCCGCATCAAGAGCTGACGCGCCGCGGAAATCATTGACGCCGGGAGTCACACAGGCGATTGGCGGGGCTTTGATTATTGGCGGTGCGGTGTTGCTGTATACGGCGAATGTCGTGCCGTTCCGCGCTAACGCACTCATGTTTAATGGATTGAACGTGCTTGAACTTCAAAAAGACGCGAGTATTTGGTTTGGAATAGAAAAAAAGGCGATTGAGCTTGGCGGCCCTTATACGGACCATGTTCGTGAAGAATTGGCGCGCACGCTGTTGCGGATCCGCGTGCCAGATGGCCAGCGAAGCGCGATGGTTGATTTATTCAAATATACGATTGCGCAGCAGGAAGAAGCGCGGCGTCGGCATCCGCTTGATCCTGTGTATACCATGTTGCTTGGTGAACTGTGGTACGGCGCGTATTTTATAGCGCCGAATGATTTCCCGCGCGGTATTGAATTGGGCGATCAGGCGTTTGCGGAAGCAATCAAGGTATCGCCGGAGCGACAGCAATTGTATCTCCTGTGGGCGGAGCACGTCGGACAGGCGGGGCTTTTTGCCAAAGGGCTTGACCAGTTGAAAAAAGCCCGCAGTTTTGCGCCGCATTCGGCGTTCATGCTGAAATTATATGCTGATTACTTGGAGCGCGCCGGGATTAATGCGCCCGAACGCGCGTATCTGCGGTGGCTCTCTATTCAGCTTTCGCCGTCTATGCTTGGCGCGGTGCAGGACGAGTTGATATCTTTTGAGTTGATAAAATGGGTGAGCGCGCGGGCAGGTGTTGATCGCCTGCAGGCGCTTCTCACATGCGCCGGGCATGATACGGGTGTTGCGTGCGCTGATCCCTCTTTTGAGAATACTGATTATCGGCCGAGTGAAAAATTGTTTCAGGTGTTAGTGGGTTATTTCAAAGAACAAAAGGATGTCGAGCGCGTGCGACAGTATACGGAACTTGCTCAACAGCAGTATCCGGGCATCATCCTGCCTGAAGTCAAGGTGAAATAATACTATGTATCGCTGGATTCTTCGTCACGAACAGACAATCCTTCGTGTGACCCAATGGTTGTTGCTGGCAAGTGTTGCAACACCGCTTTTGCTGCATTCGTCATTGCTGTTTCCTTTTATCACGACGAAGGTATTTTTTGTGCGATTCATTACCGTGTTTGCCGGTATAGGATATGGCATGCTGGTGGTGGTCGCGCCGAAACGGTATCGTCCGTCGCGGGATATGCTGACCATCGCCCTGCTTGCGTTTGTGGCGTGGGTGGCGGCGGCATCGCTTTTTGGCGTGGATGTCGGGCATTCGTGGTGGTCTGATTATGAACGCATGCTCGGCGTGTTTACCCTTCTGCATTATCTGGCGCTGTATCTCATGGTTACTGCGCTGTTTCGCGACGCGGCTGTCTGGCGGCGTTTGTGGTGGGGCACGATAATCGCGGGAACGTTGGTATTTTTGGGCGCGGTCGCGCAGGCGGTTAATCCGGATTTTCTTGCCGGCGGAGCGCGTACGGCGAGTACGCTCGGGAATCCTATTTATCTTGCCGCGTATGCCGTATTTGTGGGGTTCATCGCGGCGTATGTGCTCCCGGATGCGTGGCAGACACGGACGCACGCGGGTGTGCAGAGGTTTTTGCCGTTCGTGCTCATCGGCGTTATTGCGCTTGCCGTTTTTTCGCTTTTATTTTCCGAAACGCGGGGCGCGTTGGTCGGATTGTTTATTGCGCTTGTGTGGATGGGTGTGGTGGTGGCGCTTTCACGTGTTTCTCGGGTGTTTCGATGGAGCGCGCTGGGTATGCTGGCATTTGTTGGCGTCGTGGCGGCGCTCATTGTCTGGGGTAGCGATACGCCGCTCATGCGAAGTGTGCCCGGTCTGCGTCGGCTTGCCGATGTGTCAATAACGGGCGCCACCGAAACGCGTTTGCGCACGTGGCGGGTGGCGCTTGAGGCATGGCAGGATCGCCCCATCGTGGGATGGGGATGGATGAATTTCGCGATGGCGTATGACGCTCGTTTTGACCCCGAACAATTAAAGCATGGCTTGCAAGAAACATGGGTTGATCAGGCGCACAACATGCCGGTGGAGATTTTGACCACCACCGGGGCGGTAGGGTTTGCGCTGTATCTTGTCCTGTGGGGCGCGGCGTTCCGTGCGTTGTGGCGGGCGTATCGGCGCGGCGCGGCGAGCCATCGGGAATGGGTGGTTTTTTCCGGTCTGCTCATTTTCCATTTTGTGCAAAATCTTTTCGTTTTTGAACATCCCACATCGCTGTTGACGCTCGTGATTATTTTTGCGTGGATTGCGCATCGTGCGGATGACACAACACGGCATGAGACAGGAGAGCCGTTGGTTTCGCGGGAACAGGTGAAAGTGTTCGTGGTTGGTGGCGCCGCGCTGTTGCTGGTGTTCGCGTATTACACGAATGTGATCCCGATCCGCGCGAATGTTCTGCAGGTGCGTGCCGGAGAAGCACTGCATCGCGGTGATCTGGGTGTGTGGTTTGGAGGATATCAGCAGGCGCTTTTACTCCCCACGCCGTATCGTACGGATATGCGCGGTGAAATGGTGCGCGAGCTACTCGGTGTTACGCAGGAACTTGTCCAATTGCCTCGTCGTGCGGTTGATGAGCTCGTGAGTTTTGTGGCGAGCGAGTTGCGGAAGAATGCGGACGAACATCCGAATAATGTGCGCAACGTTCTTGAGTACGGCGAGCTCTTGTCGTATCAGGATGAACAATTTCGTGAAGAGCATCCGGAGGCGGGACCGGAGGCGGTGCGTGTATATGAGCGGGCGCGCTTGTTGTCGCCGCGGCGTCAGCAGGTAGGATTTCTTCAGGCGAGCGCGGTGCTTGCTATTTCTGATTTTCAGAAAGCGAAGAATATTATTTATGGCGTACGTGCGCTCTCGCCCGGTATTGCGGAAGTGCACCTCCTGGCCGCGGAATTATTTGAGCGCGCCGGTTTATTTGAAGATGCGTTGCCCAGTTATGAGGCGGCGATCGGGATTGCGGGGTCGCCGCAGTCCCTCTTTCGTACCCTCGATGATTGGCAGAAGGTAGGGCTGTTGCATATTGAGTACGGAGACCCTTTGCGCGGTTCATGGATGCTTGAAACGATGGTTTCGTGCGCGACCGGGCGCGTGAGCTGGCGGCCGTGTGTTGAGGAGGGTGATCTCGCGGGGTTCACCACGTTCCGGCCATCGCGAAAGGCGTTTGGGGCGCTCGTGCTGTATTATGAAAAGACGGGGAATAAGACGCGGAGCGAATTTTTCCGGACATTAGCGACTGAATATTACGCGGATTTTGAGGTGAAGGAGGGGGAGTAGGCGTGATTGACGGGTTGTAGTGGGGGTGCTACTGTTTCTCCAGCATATGGCACTGCGTCTCATCATCGCCATTCCTTCCTACAAACGTCCCGGGGCGCTCGGGACGCTTTTGTCTCAATTAGATGCCCAGACAGGGAACGATTTGTTTGAGGTATATATTTTAAATGACGGGAACGACCCGGCCAGCGCCGCGTTGCTTGCGGGTCTCAACCCATCTCGTTTTCGTCTTCATATTCGTGCCACTGGCGTACCGAGCGGCCTGCCACGGGCACGGAATTTCATACTTGATTGGATCGCGGAGGAACGCACTGTCGCGCCAACGCTCGTGTGCTTTTTAGATGACGACTGCGAGGTGAACACATTTTTTGTTCATGAGACGCTGTACGCTGGGGAGCGTTACGAGGCGTTCGCCTTTCGCATTGAGACCATTGGACAGAGTGGTATCGTGAATACGCGGCGCAACGGGGTATTGTCATGGTTGCTCAAACCGCTCTTTGGTCGCGCGCTGTTATGGTGTGGCGTGATTCGCGGGGGTTATTTTGAAGCGTTTGATCAGCCGCGACGGGTGGATCATCTACCGGGCGGATGTTTGATATATCGTTTTGACCGCTATCCGCGACTCCGTTTTGATGAGCTGTTGAACGATGGCAACGCCATCCTTGAAGACACGGATTTTTCACAGGCACTCCGGGTGGCGGGTGCGCGGCTGTTGTATCTGGGATATTACGGTATCCTCCATCGTCCCGGAACAACGGGAGGCGTGCGGGTCCGTGTGCCGCGAGAAAAATATTATTACTATTGGAAACACACCTGGTATCTCGTTGGAAAATGGTCGAGCCGTGCGGCGTATCTCCTTGCGTTCCCGGTTGGGTTTGCGGAGTGTGTCCTACTTTCGCTCATGACGCGCACATGGCTCGGTGGCGCGCTTTTGCGTTCCTTTCGGGTCGCGTGGACGCAAACATGGAGTGAGGTGCGGGCTATGGATTCGCTCCGCATCTGCTCGCCACAATCGGGGATCAATCCCACTTCAACCCTCGGCGGCGAGGTGTATGATGCGGAATTACTTGCGGCGCTGGCGGCGCGCGGCATTCCGGTTGATGTGATACTGCCGCGTAATCGGCGGTTCCGCGATGCGGGCGTGGCGTGGCAGGTACATCATATGCGCGCCTATCGCACATCCTTCGGGTATTACCGGGCATTGATACGGGCGATTGCGGCACGATATCGGAAACAGCCATTCTCTATACTGCGTATTCATTCACCTTATATCATGGCGATTCCGTGTTTGCTGTGGGCCGCCTTTCATCCGGCGGTGCGCGTGTGGGCGCATTATCATCATGTAGAGGAGCGGTTCGTGTCGCGTGTCATAACATGGCTCGTTGCGAGGCGATGGGATATCGTGTCGGTCTCCAGTGAAACAACGCGTACGGAGTTGGAGCGTGTGTATCTGGTTCCGGCAAATCGTATCGTGGTGGCATACCCTGGTCTTGGTGTGTCATCGGCGCCTTCCGCTGTGCGTACAGAGGCATTGCGACACGAATACGGATTGGCGGACATGTTTATGCTTCTGCATGTGGGGAGTTTGAATCGTCGTAAAAATGTAGCGTTTTTGATTGATCTACTCGCAACATTGCCGGAACACATAGTTCTCGCGGTGATCGGGCGCGGTCCGGAGCGTGAGCGATTGGAGCGACAGGCATCGCTGACGAAGGTGCGGCATCGGGTGGCATTTTTGGATGCGGTGTCACAAGAGGAAAAGGCAGTGTGGATGTGCGCGGCGGATCTTTTCGTGCTTGCGTCGCGGAAAGAAGGGTTTGGTATGGCGGTTGCGGAAGCGGCGGCGTGCGGAACGCCGGCTGTCGTGTCTGATCAGGGGTCATTGCCGGAAATTGTGCAGGATGGCGTGACCGGGCGCGTGTGCGCGCTCACGCTTGACGCGTGGCGTGATGCCATTAGCGCGATTGTTAATAATCCGCATGAACGGGAACGCATGAGCGCGGCGGCGCGTCGTTTCATGCACGAGCGTTTTTCGTGGGATCGGAGTGCCGCGTTGGTCGCGGATCATCTCGCACGCATCGTATGAAGATATTATTTTTAAGTGAATATTGTCACCCCTTTGTGCCAGGCGGGGCGGAGGAAAGCATGATGCAACTCGCGTGCTCATTGGTGGGACAGGGACATGCCATGACTATCCTCACGCCGAATTACGGCGCCACGGATGAGGAAACGATTGATGGGTCCCTGACGGGCCGAGCGAGCGCAGGCCCCGGAGTTAGCATTCAACGTTTTTGGTTTCCTAAAAAAATGCGCACGGAACGAAAAACATTACGCGCGTGGTGGCACACCTCGGTATTCTGGTGGGTAGTGAGCGCGATCGCGGTGTTTCGCGCGGCGCGACGATTGCATCCGGATGTCATCCACATTCATGGAAAGTTTAGCATTCCGGCAGGGGTACTCGTAGGGCGATTACTTCGTATTCCAACCGTGTTTACCGCGCGGGATTATCGCGCGCTGTGTAATTATGGCCGATGTATCAGCGAACGCACTGACGCGCGGCGGTGTTCGTTTCGTGAGTATTGGTTGTGGGAATTTCCCCTGTATGTGCGAGAGTATACCGAGCGCACGCGGTATGCGTGGCTCGTGAATGCGGTGTACGCCCTCCGCGGGCGCGTGTGGGGAAGCGTTCTGTTTTTTTGGGTGAAGCGCGTTGATACTGTTGTGTGTGTGAGTCAGGCAGTGGAGCGGATTTATCAAGCGAATGGCATTATCAGAACTACATCTATCTATAATATCCAACCGCCGCTTGCGCGCGGGACATTGGAGAATGTGCCGATACAAAAACAGGCGCTGTATATTGGAAAATTAACACCGGGTAAGGGTGCGGGATTGCTTCCGGCAGTGATTAAAAGAACCATTGAACGCTACCCTGATCTCCATTGGATTATTTTTACGAATGGCGGCATTTTAGAAAATCAAGTGAAAAAGGAGCTTGCCTTTCTTATGGCACAGCGCATGGTGGAGACGTGCCCCTATGTGCCGCATGATAAGCTTCTGCGTCATATTGGAGAAAGCATGCTGGTTTGTATACCATCAGTGTGGCAGGAACCCCTGACGCGGCTCGCGCTTGAGGCGCTTCAGTCCGGTACGCCAGTGGTGATTACCGATCGCGGAGGTTCTCGCGAAGTGGTGGAGGATGGGGTAACCGGGCGTCTCGTGCCTGTTGACGCAGACGCGATTGCCGATGGGATCATTGATGTGGTGACGCAGAACGACGCGTATCGCGCGCGCATCCAAGAACAGCAAGTAAATCTCACGAACACATTTTGTGTACAACCAATACAGCAACATCAGGCGTTGTATAAGAGCATAGTGGCGCATCGCACACCAAAGCGAACGCTTGGCGTCATCTTGCCGCCCGGCGGCTCGCTCACCGTGCTCGATAGGCACGGGCAAAAATCGCGGTTTTTGTATTATCTCGAACAGTATGCGCGGGCATTTGATCGCGTGCTCGTGTTCAGTTATGAGCAAGAGACAGAGCCGTCTCTGCCGTCCAATGTGGTGCTTATAATGCCATCCCGTCGTATCTCAAAACGGTTGTATATGTTTTTATTGCCTATTATTCAGCGCCGCGCATTCCGCTCGTGTCAGGTGTTGCGGGTTATGCAGATGGACGGCTGTATACCGG
>JBBTXJ010000097.1:0-1278 GCA_038062335.1 Patescibacteria group bacterium
GAGGATCGGCACGTTCCAGTGCGGAAAGTGAACAAGGTCCGCGTTGATTTTGTAGAGCAGTTTAAGGAACGAGGTCTGCTCGGCGATGGTATACCAGTGCGCGGTTGTTTGTATTTTTGTGAAGTTGGGATTGGCGGGCGCGTATGACAAAAAACCTTCCGGTTTGAGGATTATCGTGTAGCGATTGTTGGGGTCTAGTTGTTCTAGATGTTTTATCAGCTCGCGCAGGTACCGTCCGTGGCCGCCGTGGATGTGGTACATGCGCGCGTCTATCGCGATGTGCATAGTTTCAAAAATTCTTTCGCTGTTTTTTCCCAGGTGAATTTTTTTGCTTGCGCGAGGGCGCGTCTTGAGAGGTCATCGCGGAGGTCGGCGTGGTCCGCAATCATGCGCATGGCGTGGGCGATTTCGTGCGGTTTGTAGGGTGAGACGAGGAGGCCGGCATCGCCGACTACTTCCGGAAGCGACGTAGACCAGCTTGCGATGACCGGCGTGCCGTGACTCATTGCCTCAAGCGGCGGGAAACCGAATCCTTCATAGAGCGAGGGGAACACGAGCGCTTCGGCGAGGGACATGAGGGCGTGTTTGGTTTTTGTGGAGACGGAGCCGAGAACCCTCACCCTAGCCCTCTCCCCTCGAGGGAGAGGGGAATTGTTGGGGCCGGCAAGAATCAGTTCGTGCGGATATGCCGTAGTGTGGGTGAAATGCGCGAATGCGTCAAGGAGCGCGGGGATATTTTTACGCGGTTCCAGCGCGCCGACGTAAAGGAAAAATCGTGCGGGCAGGTGATATTTTTTCCGTATGGTTTGTTGATATTCTGGCGTAACGATGGGCGCGGTCGGTGTGCCGGGATAGATTATTTTTATTTTATGTGCGACTTTGGGAAAATATCGCGCGAGATCCGCGGCAGTTGCTTGTGAGATGGCAACAATCGCATCAGCGCGGTTGAGTACATTTTGTACTCGTATGGCGCGGTGCCACATTCTTGATTTGAGTGAGTACCACGAAGGGTCTACAAGAAATGATACATCATGCACAACTTGAATCAGTTTGCATCGTGGCGAGATGCTGGTGAAATTGAGGTTTGGCGCGATCCAAATATCGGCGTCGCCTGCCCATTGATCAAGATAGGGATGGCCGGTGGCGAGGAGCGAGAGGTTGAGGAGTTTGTTGGGGAGGCGACGGGTTACAATTGGGAGTGGTGGTATCGGTATTAGATCCCTAGACTCGCTCCGCTCGCTCGGGATGAAAAAAGAAGAGGGGCTCGGGATGACATGA
>JBBTXJ010000098.1:0-2053 GCA_038062335.1 Patescibacteria group bacterium
TTCATGCGCGAGTACGATCTGCCGTTCAAACGCCGCGCGCTGTTTTTCTTTGGTATTTTCTTCAAGCCGATAATAATCCAAGCCGCACTCGCCGATGGCAACGACTTTTGGGTCTTCGGCTAACTTCTTGTAATATCCGTAGTCAAACTCCTCGCCACGACTCGTAAATCCTTTGGCATCTGCCGTATCTCCCAACTCCTGCGCGTCGTGATACGATTGCGCCGTATGGATCGGGTGGAGCCCGACTGCGGCGTAGACGCCCTCCGGATACCGTGCGGCGGTCGCAACCGCCGCGCGCGAAGTATCCTTTTGCGTCCCGACATTCACCATCCATACTCCGACATCCAAGGCACGCCGGATCACCGCGTCCTGATCCTCGCCAAACGCGGCAAACTGCGTATGAGTATGGACGTCAAAGAGTTGCGGGGTCATCGTCATAATCGTTTTCCAGCGGCCGCATAGACGCGGGAACGGTGTCCAATCACAAAGATTTTCACGATCGCGCGTTCAATCCTGAATATCACCCGATAGTCGCCCGCGCGGAGTTTGCGATATCCCCTGAGTGAACGGCGCAGAGGTTTGCCGTACACTTCGGGATGTTCAACAAGACGCTCCTCAATGGCAGCGCGTATGGTGCGGCGCCATTCCTGCGAAAGCGCCAGAATGTCTTCGCGCAACACAAGGTCGTGATAGCGCAGGCTATATGTCATGCCCAAACCTTGGCGTGGGAGACGAATTTCGCGCCTTTGCGGTCGCGCGCCCGGGCAACCGCGTCCCAAACGGCGTCTTCCTCGTATTCAAGGGCCATTTCAAGGAGTTGCGCGGCTTTGGTGGCCTCGGGCATCTCGTCGCGGCGCGCCAGCCGCTCCAAGGCGCGGCGCGTCTGACGAGGAATGCTCACATTGATGCGGGTTTTCGTCGCAAGCATAAACAAAAAGTCAGTGTATCAAAAGTGTATCACTTCTACTCGCTCGCTGTCAAGCGCGCGTGATCACCGCATCCTGATCCTCGCGGAACGCGGCAAATTGCGTATGGGTGTGGGCGTCAAAGAGTAACGCCATGGTCGGAATTGATACAGATTTTGCCTCCCAGCATAAAATTATTCACGATTGGACAACGCCTCCCATACGCAACACGTCGATTCACCCTTGTGCATAATTACAAATGCCTCTTCTAAAAACTTGGTGAGTAATATATGACATTCTTCAAGAACTTGTTCTGCTTTTTCAATTTCAATATCCAATTTTATCTCCTTTCTTTCAAAGTGGATAAAATCCTTCCGAATGAGATAGCTTGCACTACCTTCAGAAAAACTTAAAAACCTATGGGCAAGCTTGTTCCTCGTTTTTTGGACGTCTAGGAGTGTCCTGCAAAATTTGTGATACCTCGCCTCGTCAAAAATTAGACCATCTCTTTTCGCTTTCTCCGCAAGGTGCACAATTATTTTGAGCAGAAATCGTCGTTTATTTTCGAGGGTAGGAAAAATCTTTTCGTCAAGCAGTGCTTGGTTGAAGATCGAATTTTTTGTTTGGTTCAATTCGCCGAAAAAGGCCCCAATGTTCATGTCCAATTTATTCTCTATTCGGACAAGAAGATGGAAAAGAAATCCTATCTTCTTGAAGTATTCGGCGTGTTTTTCAAGCAATCTCTCTTGTTGCTCTCCAGTATTCTGTTGTGACATAACTCATCTGATTTTTACTTTATCATTTACCTTCTCGTATAGTTACAAATGGAAGCATTATGTGCACATTTGTCAGTCCATCCTCATGCAGTTTTTTGATGGCTTCAAACTCAGCTTTCAACAATTCCGGCTCATCAAGACTTCTTCTGATGCCATGCCAGCCTAACATGGGATTATCTTCTCTCGGCTCATCTGCGCCCCCGTCAAGATTTCTAAACTCGTCGCTTCTTGCATCCAAAGTTCTGGCCCACACAGGTTTTGGTTTGAATGCTTCGGCGATTGGCTTAATCCCGTCAATCAGGATTTTCGTGTATTCTTCAGACCTGTTTTCTCTGATTAGTTTCGCGGGATGAATTCCAGATTTTGCAACCA
>JBBTXJ010000099.1:0-1794 GCA_038062335.1 Patescibacteria group bacterium
CATCTTATTTCTTCCGACGTGACTCTATTAATCGATTTGAATATTTCTTGCTCCGGCGCGTTTTTACCCCACGTGTACCCTTCCCCCACAAGTTTTTCGGGCGGCGTGTACCGCGCAATGCCCGGCCTTCACCACCTCCATAGGGATGATCAACCGGGTTCATGGCAGAACCCCGAACAGTAGGACGAATACCCGCCCACCGAGACCGACCCGCTTTTCCAAACACCACGAACCGATGCTCTTCCGCCCCTACCCGGCCCACTGAACCCCAACAGCGTTCGTGTACACGCCGAATCTCTTTGGAAGGTAAGCGCAGCATCACGTATGGCGCGTCATGCGCCAGCACCTCCGCACCCACACCAGCAGAACGCACCAACTTTCCGCCGCTCCCCGGCTGCATCTCAACATTGTACACAAAAGTGCCGGTAGGAATATTTCCTAATGGCAGACGGTTGCCAGGCTCCACCGGCGCTTGTTCAGAAACAAGTATCTCTGTACCCACCACAACTTTCTGCGGAAGCAGCACATATCGTCTTTCCCCATCTTTGTATATCACCAATGCGATGTGCGACGAACGGTTCGGATCATATTCAAGCGAAACAACACGTGCGGGGACATTTTGTTTTTCCTGACGGAAATCCACCAGCCGATATAAACGCTTGTGCCCGCCGCCTTTATGACGAGTCGTGATACGCCCCGCGTTATTACGGCCTACCGCACGTTTGCGACCGCGGCTTAGACGCTTTTCCGGCCCGCCGGAAAAAAGCTCGCTTCGTGTGCTCACGGTCATACCACGTCTTCCTGGAGTTGTTGGGTTAAACTGACGCATAGAATTACTTAAGCGAGTTCAATTTTTTGACCTTCCTGTAACGTAACAAATGCCTTTTTCATGCCGCCCTTCCGTCCCAGCACCCGACCCCGGCGCACCTTTTTGTACGGAGTGGCGACCACTCGCACACCCGCCACACGTACCCCGAACGCGGTCTCGACTGCCTGCTTAATCATTATTTTATTTGCCTCTTCGGAAACAAAAAACGTATAGGTTCCCTTTTCTGAAAGCATGTTTGCTTTTTCACTGATAAGAGGCCTCTGAAGAATACCCGAAAGACCGAAGGCAGATGCCTGTTTCGATTCTGTGGAACTAAGTTTTTGTTTTTTTAATACCGCCATAGTAGTATGTATTTTTATGTTGCAACCGCTTCAAAAGCCTGAACAGACTCTTTCGGCACCACTACGTACTTTACCTGCAACACGCGCTCCGCTGACACATTCCGAACCTCGCATGATTGCACCTGGGGCAGATTCCGCAGTGCCCGAATACTGACTTCATCGTACGTGGGCAATGCTACCAAAACAGTTCCTTTTTTGCCGCCTATGCCCGCGATATGTTCGTTTTTAGATAACGCGCGAAACAACGCACCTGCCTGTTTTGTGCGGGCCTCCGAGAACGCAAAATTCTCCAACACGATTATTTCATTGTGCTGTGCTTTCCCCGACAGTGAAACCAGCAAAGCTTTTCGCCGCATCTGCTTGTTTACTTTTTGGTCATACACACGTTCCGTACGCGGCCCATGCGTAACACCACCCCCCACCCAGATGGGTGAGCGAGTGGATCCATGCCGCGCCCGGCCGGTGCCTTTTTGCTGCCAGGGTTTTTTGCCGCCGCCGGAAACTTCTCCCCGATTTTTTGTGTGCGCCGTATTCGCACGGCGATTCGCCTGCCCAGCCTCTACCACCTGCTTTACCAGCGGGCCATTCCAGCGCAAACCAAACACGCTGTCGGGCAATGTCATG
>JBBTXJ010000100.1:0-1349 GCA_038062335.1 Patescibacteria group bacterium
AACTGTTAATCACGGTGCTTAACGGAAGGCCCAGCTCCTCCGCAACCTTTTGCGCCTGTTCTTTTACTTCCTTGTCGGCCTTCAGATTGATGATGGTTTTCATATAACTGAAGTATATACAACCGATATTGAATGTCAAGGCCGCGCATCTGCACAAAAACTTGCATTTTTAAGAGAACTATGCTACAATACAGTTGTTCTCAAAAGCCTGCTCGACCCCCTCAATCCGGACACCCCTCAGCGGGGCGTTTTTTGTTTCTTGACTCTTTTCCGATACGCATCGAGTACCTCCTGCGGGGTGCGATAGCCGAGTATTCTCATTGGTCTGCGATTGAGTTTTGATTCGAGCTGATGGATGAAATATGGTGAGTATCGTGACACATCGCTCCCCTTCGGAATATCGCGGCGTATACACTTGTTGGCGTTCTCAATGCTGCCCTTCTCCCAGGAATGGTACGGATGGCAGAAATATATTCTGATGCCGAGCAACCGAGCTAACTCTGTGTGGTGGGCAAAGAGGAGATCATTGTCGGTGGTCACGGTGCGAAGTTCTGGAAACCGTTCCCAGATGCGTACGAAGGCACGGTGGACAGACACAATGGTCACTGAGAGAATTTGTTCGATGAATACCACTCTCGTCCTGCGATCCACGACGGTGAGCACGATGCCCTTCCCCGCTTTTCCCGACACGATGAAATCGGCTTCGGTGTCGCCGATCCTCATCCGCGAATTGATATACTGTGGCCGTTTGTCGATGAGGGTGCGACCGAGAAGGTGTGCCGTACGGGCACGTCCACGTGTTCTTCGCCCTTTCGTTCGCGCACGATGCGCCTCAATGCGTCTTCCGTAGGGGCTTGTGATGTACCGATACACCGCATTCTTGGAAATGGAGGGGAGGTGGCGCTCGTGGCAGGAGATTCTTCGCGCAACGGCCTCGGGCGATTGGTCGTCCATGAGGCGCGCCTCAACTTCGTTCCGCAGCGCCGCCGTTCCCACGATCTTCATCCCCTGATACTTGGCGTACTTCCTCCGCACGTAGGCCTTGTGGTGCGCCTTCTTTGGATCATAGTGTCCGCGCACGCGGTTTCGTTTGAGCTCATCCGCAATCGAGGATTTTCCTCGCCCCATGGCACGAGCAATCTCTCGCCGTGAGTATCCACGCCCGAATAGATGCGCAATCTCTACCCGTTCCGCTGCCGACAAATGGCGGTGGCTCTTTTTTTATCATGCTCGCATTTTCGCACCGAAGTGTCCGGATTCAAAAGGGAATCTACGGATTGAAATCCCTGAAGGCACAGGCAACAAGTAGCCGGGTGGCTGCAGAAAGGACATTGAAAGATGAATATGGA
>JBBTXJ010000101.1:0-3645 GCA_038062335.1 Patescibacteria group bacterium
ACGGCCGCAAGGCTAAAACTCAAAGGAATAGACGGGGATTCGCACAAGCGGTGGACCATGCGGTTCAATTCGACGACACACGAGGAATCTCACCAGGGCTTGAAATGCCGCCGACGATATTCCGAAAGGAGTATCTTCTCACAAGGACGACGGCACAGGTGATGCACGGCCCTCGTCAGTTCGTGGCGTAAGCTGTTCCCTTCAGTGGGGTAACGAACGCAACCCTTGTCGCCTGTTACAAGTGTCAGGCGAGACTGCCCACCTTAGAGACCAGAAGCAAGGCAGACGGATACCGGATGATTTCCGGCCTCCGGTCTTTGGTTTCCGGTTTCCAAGGTGGGAGGAAGGTGGGGACGACGCGAGGTCAGCGTGTTCCTTTGACGTCCTGGGCTACACGCATGGTACAATGGCGCGTACAATGGGTCGCGAAGCCGCGAGGCGGAGCCAATCCCATCAAAGCGCGCCCCAGTTCGGATTGGAGTCTGTAACTCGACTCCATGAAGCCGGAATCGCTAGTAAGCGGGAATCAGAATGTCCCGCTGAATACGTTCTCGAATCTTGTACTCACCGCCCGTCACGTCAAAAAAGTCGGGAGGAGGTAGAGTCCAGCACCACTTTTGCGAATTCGTTCGTAAAGTGGCAGGCGCCATTTTATGCATAATATCCTCGGCGAAATCGCCGAGGTGCATGGTAAAAGTGGTGCTGGATGAGCCTCAGCTCGATGATTGGGACGAAGTCGTGCTACTAAGCTAGTTGTTGCGACTCTTTGGGAGTAATCTCAAAGCACAAACTTGGCTATATGCTGGAACATCTGTGTATCTTTCGACTACTTGTGATATCATCATATCATGAGTAACAATGTCGAGAGTGCAGGCAATCAGCAGGAAAGATTCTTAATGCAACTTGAACCAAACTATGTAGTTGGTGTTGTTGATGGAGAGGGATACTTCTCTGTACAAGTAAGAAGAAGGAGATTGATCGATGGATACTATGCCCATGCCGTAGACTTTGTATTTGGAGTACAACTCCGGCAGGAGGATAAAGAAATTCTTCTAAAATTACGGTCATTCTTCCGGTGCGGAAAACTCTGCTTCAAGCCAAGCAGGAAGGCGAATTGGACTCCCTGTTATGAGTTCCGGGTAACAAGCAGATGTGATTTACGGCAATGGATAGTCCCATTTTTTGAGAAGTATCAGTTAAAATTTCCTAGTAAACGACAGTCGTTTCAGCGCTTTTGCGAGTTGCTGGGATATGTTGAACGGAAAGAACATCTTAGCGAAAGTGGTCTTGCGAGGGCAAGAGATTTAGCGCAGATGGTTCATCAAGTATTAAGAAAATCCTCAGAGACTACACGCCAAGCCCCCGTAATTGCGGGGTGAAGATATAGTCCATGCCCTATGGCGACATAGGGAAAAACATGAACAAGGCATCGGTAGCGGAAGCTGTCGATGGAACATATCCTATTAGGGATTTTTTTACAAAATGCGCTGTTTTATCCGCCATAGCTCATTGAGCGACGGCGGAGCGTGTTTTGTCCATCCCTGGTCGGTCAATCATCTCTTTTGCCACTCGGCATCAGAGTCGGATTGTTTAAGGTGTTTGGTCGCGGCCCCTCCTTCGCGAGGGTCTTGCGTTCGCTTCGGCGAGGCAGGGTAACACCTAAAACCGCGACAACTCGGCCATTTAAGGTCGGGGCCCGCCTTCGTTCCGCGTCCAGCGGAACTTTGGCGAGGTACGTCGGAATAGCCGGAAAGGGACAATCATTACAATAAAAAGCGCCCCCACATCATTTGAGGGGACGCTTTTTTGTTCGGTGGTACGGGGTTATTGTAGTCAAGGGCGGATCACGGCATGTAACCACTCACAGCTCCATCAAAACCGCCCGTACAAGCGTCATTGCGAGGAGTCAGACGACGAAGCAATCCAGAAGAAACACTGGATTGCCGCGCGCCCCCTCGCGGCTCGGGATCGCTCGCAATGACGGCTGTGAGGGGTTACCATACAATAATTTGACGAAAAAGTATAGATATGCTATGATTTTTGCGGTCAACAGGGCAATGCGGATACTCTATTTTTTATCTAGATTCGGTTGTAACAGCACGGTTTTAAGCCAATAATATGCCAAAAAAATTGCTTTTAATTACAATTTTTGCGAATGCGGCCTATCTCATCTGGCTTGGTTTCCATGTGACCGGTGTTTTGGGATTTGTTTTCTATGGCGCCGAAATTGCAATCGGATCGCTCTCGCTTCTGTTTCTAATCAATCATTGGTCGCAAAAACACACGTTCCACACGGATGGGCACGCCGAGGGTACCGTTGATATTTTCCTTCCGATTGTGGATGAGCCGGTCTCGATTTTTCAGCCGGTGCTTGCCTCCGTGTCCGCGATCCGCTGGTCGCAGAAAAAAATTTACGTTCTTGATGACGGGGAGCGCGAAGAGGTCAGGGCGCTTGCGCGTCGCCACGGCGCTGAATATCTCCGCAGGCCGGATGCGCGCGCCAACGGCAAGGCCGGGAATTTGAATTACGGCATCCGGCATTCATCCGGTGATTTCATTCTCGTTATTGATGCGGATCAGAAGGTGACTGATCCGACGATTCTAAAAGAAACGATCGGTCATTTTTGCGCGGATCCGCTGCTTGCAGTTTTGGCAACGCGGCAGCGTTTCAATGTTCCCCATGCGGATTTTAATCATGATATTTTGTTTTATGAGCATATGCAGAGCGGCAAAAATAACGATAACGCGGCCATCTCCTGCGGATCCGGCGCGATCTACCGCCGGGAGGCGCTCGACGGAATCGGCGGTTTTCCGACGTGGAATATTGTTGAAGATCTTTACACGACCTACCTAATGCACGCGGCAGGGTACCGCTCGCTCTACATCAATAAATCCTACACTCTCGGGACCGCTCCGCTTGATCTTGCGGGAATCTATAAACAACGCGGAGTGTGGGCGCTCGACACCATTCGCATGTTTTTTAAAGACAGTCCGTTGGCTAAACGCGGATTGACATGGCGCCAAAAACTGCATTATGCCGAACTCACATATGCGTATCTTGTGTCCGCGTTCGCCATTCCCGTGATTTCCGTCATGCCGATTGTAACACTTCTTTTTCCGGTGCGTTTTATTGATGACCCGTTTTTCTATATGCTTTTCCGTATGCCGTCTCTGGCGCTGCTTCTGTGGCTCTATTACCGTCTGAGCGGTAATTCCTTCAGTACGGGGCAGTACTGGGCGGCTCTTTGGCCCGTCTTTCTTAAGGCGTTTTTCCTCTCGTTCAAAAAGCAAAAGCCGGCGTACCGCGTTACGCTGAAGGTCGGCACGGGACGGCGGGATACGCGCCTTGTGATTCCGCACATGACGATCGCCGGCGCCGGACTTTTTGCCGTCGGGTACCATCTCGGCGCCGTCGGCTTGACGCTGACGCTTCTTGTGAATTCTCTCTGGATCGGCCTGACGACTTTTTGGTACGCGCCGGTGATATATAAAGGAACGTTGAAGGAGTAGAGTAAAGAGTCTGGAATGTAACCGCTCACAGGTGTCATTGCGAGCGACCCCGAGTTTGGCGAGGGGGAGCGCGGCAATCCAGGGGGTTTTTCTGGATTGCTTCGTCGTCCTGCAGCAGGACTCCTCGCAATGACG
>JBBTXJ010000102.1:0-9033 GCA_038062335.1 Patescibacteria group bacterium
TTTTTCATGTACACCTTGCCGAGCCCGCGATACGCGCCGGCATGCCGATTGTCCATCCGAACCACATCAATATACGCCTGCTCGGATTCTTCATAGCGCTCCTCCTCTCCCAGCCGTTCCGCGGCGCGCAGGCGCGTTTCCACGGTTTCCGAGAGCTCGCCCTCCTCCATCTGCGCCACCTTCTTTTTCCGATGCTCGGCCATCAGTTTATTATAGTGTGCCTCAAGAAAACCGACACCGCGCTTGGTGTGCGCGACTGCGGTGGACCCCCATTCCCGCAACGGCAAATTTCGGCCGCGCTCCTTCACGATTTTGACGAGCGCACTCACATGCGCCGTGGCGCGTCGCATGAGAATCTCCTTCTTCTTTTTCCCCTCTTTTTCTTCAGGCAATTCTTCAACATTGAGCGCCACCAATTTCGGAAACTTGCGTACGATAATATACGCCGCAATGCCGAGGCAGACCAGAATTACCAACAGTGAAACAATAGCGAAGGGCATACTACATCGTCTCCATAATGTCGCGCAGGCTCGCGCTGGAGGTGCCTGCCTTGCCAACCAAAACGCCGCCTAAGGCAGGGAGATGTGTATAGGATGCCACATTGTGTGGATTTACGCTACCCCCGTAGAGGTATACGGCGCTCACATCAGAGGCTACCGCCTTGAGAGCGAGATCAATCACGGCGATGGCCGACACGGTATCTTCGGGTGTGTTGTTCTGTCCGGAACCGATGGCCCACACGGGTTCGTAAGCGATGAACACTTTTTGTACCCGTGCGCCGGTGAGCGCGGAAGTCACCTGCGCGCGGATGCGTTCATCTCGCGCGCCCGCATCTCGTTCCGCTTTAGTCTCGCCGACACACAAAACCGGCACGAGGCCGGCATCGGCCGCTTCCTGTAATTTTTTTGCCACGATTTCATCCGCATCGCTCTGCGCGCGACGATCAGAATGACCTACGAGCACATAGGTTGCACCCTCCGGATGACCATCTTGCGCGCCGAGCAACAATTTTCCGTTCACCGCGTCACGAACGGCAGCGAAAGCAGACGCACTCGGAAACAACACAAGCTCAACATCCTGTGACCTGTTGAGCAAAAGTATCTCGCGCGCACGTGCGACACTTTCCTCCGCCGAGAGAGACATTTTCCAGTTGGCGAATAGGTGCTTCATACTTCTGGATGCCGGATCGAGGCGTCCGGCATGACAATTTATCCGAACGCCTTCTTAAGCATCTGATTAAAATCCCCCTCGCTGTACGGCCCGATGCAGGCGACACCCATACCGCGGGGCTGTAGAATTTTCTGTGCCATCGCGTTCACCATCGGCGTGGTCACGCCTTCAATCCGCTGAATATACTGCTCCGGCGTCCATGCGTCCGGATAAAACAAAAACCCGCGCGCGTACCACACCGCCAAATCGGTGCTGTCCTCAAGTTGTAACGTCAATTTACCGCGCAGGTGACTTTTTGCTTCTGCCAATTCTTCCTCCGTGATTCCCTTTTCGCGTATTTTCTGTATTTCATGCGCTATCACCTTCAGTGATTCCGGCAACCGCGCGCGGTCAAGACCCGAATAAATTTGGAAATTACCCGTGTCGCGATAGCGATCCACATCAGCCGATACCGAGTACGCCAATCCGCGCTTTTCGCGGATTTCCACAAACAACCGCGAACTCATCGTGCCGCCGAGAATAATGCGCAGAATATTGGTAGCGCTCTCGCCCGCGTGTCCGTACGGCAACGCCGGAAAATCGAGAGCCACATGCGCCTGGTCCGTATCCTTTGTTTCCACGAGCGGTTTACGACGGAACGAACCGCTCACGCGGTCAAACTGATTGGTATTTTTCCCCGTGCCGCGCTCGGCGCCAAAATATTTTGTCACCAGCTCCGGAACGCCATCCGTGGCGCCCGCTATCACAACCGCCACGTTATTGGGCTGGTAATACTTTTCCCAAAACATGCGGAGGTTTGTCAGTTTCATGGCGGTGATTGATTTCTCTGACCCTGCGATGTTGCGTCCCAGCCGATGGCCGGGGTACATCGCTTCCTCCACTAAATCAAACACGTGGCGCATGGGCATATCTTCATACATGCGGATTTCTTCAATGATGACGCCCCGCTCGCGTTCAAATTCTTTGGTATCTAAAAGCGAATGAAATAACATGTCCGCGAGCAAATCCACGGCGCGCTCGGCAAACGCGTGATCCACTTTCACGTAGTAACCCGTGTATTCTTTGCTCGTGAAGGCATTGAACTCAGCGCCGACCGCGTCAAGAATTCGCGACACATCAAGCGGCTGGGGACGACGCTTTGTGCCTTTAAACAGCATGTGCTCCAAAAAATGCGCGGCGCCCGCATCGCGCACACCTTCGTAACGTGAACCAACTGGCAACAGGGCGAGCACCGTAAGCGACGAAGCACCCGCGATGGGTGCCCGGATGATATTCAATTTATTGGTGAGTGTCGTGGTAGTAAACATAGGTATTATAATCGTGCCGCCAACCAATCCTTCACTTCCGCAATCTTCACTCGCTCTTGTTTCATGGTGTCGCGATCACGGATGGTGACTGCCTTGTCTTCAAGCGATTCAAAATCCACGGTGACGCAATACGGCGTGCCAATTTCATCCTGACGGCGATACCGCTTGCCGATGGATTGCGTTTCATCATACTCGCAAACGAACTGTTGCGCCAGCGCCTCATACAGTGGATACGCCACTTTCGCCAATTCTTCTTTTTTAGATAAAGGCAGTACGGCCACTTTAATCGGCGCGAGCCATTTCGGAAATTTCAACACCATGCGCGTGTCGGTCTCACCTTCGGTGGCAGTCGGCGCGATTTCTTCATGATACGCCGCGCACAATGCCGCCAAAACCGTGCGGTCAACACCCCACGTGGGCTCAATCACATGCGGCACGATTTTTTCATTCGTCTCCGGGTCAACATATGCGAGCTCCTCACCGCTCGCGGCCGCGTGATTTTTCAAATCAAAATCGGTGCGGTATGCCAACCCGTACAGTTCACTCACACCAAACGGAAACGGATATTCAAAATCAATGGTGCGCTTAGAATAGTGCGCGCGTTCAGATGCCTCCACTTCTTTGAGACGCACTGCATCGCGCGCAATACCGCAGTGTTCAATCCAGCGAAGCATCTCCTCTTTCCACATCTCAAATTTTTGTTCCCATGTTTCCTCGCGAATAAAATACTCAATCTCCATCTGTTCAAACTCGCGCGTGCGGAAAATAAAATTGCCCGGCGTAATTTCATTGCGGAACGCTTTGCCCATCTGCGCGATGCCGAACGGCAAGCGCTTCCGCGTGGTTTGCAAAACGTTTTTAAAATCCACGAACATCGCCTGGGCCGTTTCTGGACGGAAGTACGCGATATTCGCCGATTCTTCCGCCGGACCAATAAATGTTTTAAACATAAGATTGAACTGGCGTTCCTCGGTCAATACACCACCGCAGGTGTTTGCATGTTCCGCCGGAATGGCATCCGCACGAAAACGTTCGTGGCATTTTTTACAATCCACGAGCGGGTCGGTAAAATTTTTAATATGCCCGCTTGCTTCCCATACTTTCGGATTCATAACAAGCGCTGCATCAATGCCCACCATATCCGGCCGGCGATGCACAAACCGTTTCCACCATTCCTGCTTGATATTATTTTTCAATTCCACTCCGAGCGGGCCGTAATCCCATGAATTGGCCATGCCCCCATAAATTTCACTCCCGGGAAAAATAAAACCGCGCCGCTTGCAGAGCGAAACGATTTTGGACATGAGATCCTCTGGCATACTGTTCGGGATTGCTTCGTCGCGTCAGAGACGCTCCTCGCAATGACTAAATTGTCATGATTTCCTTTTCCTTCTCCTCCCCCATGGTCTTAATCTGCTCATTATACGCGCGCACCATGTCATCGAGCTGGTCCTGCAAACGAAAGCGCTCATCTTCATTGACCTCTTTATCCTTTTCAGCGGTCTGAATTTTTTCACGCACCTCATCGCGGAATTGTCGAATACTGATGCGTGCCTGTTCCAATTTTTGACCTAATACCTTGCTCATCTCGCGACGCGATTCCTCCGTCATCTGCGGCATAGGAATACGAATGATGCGCCCGTCGTTCACGGGATTCACGCCAAGATTCGCCTCACGAATACCACGTTCAATATCGCCAACGATGCTTTTGTCCCATGGCTCCACCGCAAGAGTGCGCGCATCAGGAACCGTGATGCTGGCAAGCGCTTTCAACGGCTGCTGCACACCGTAGGCCGTCACGAGCAGTTCAGTCACCATAGACGCGTGTGCGCGGCCGGTGCGCAAATTCGCCAACTCGGCTTTCACATGTTCAATAATTTTTACAAATGCTTCTTTATGTGTGTCCAATAACGGATGCATACATGATATATTCCTTGTTTACTGCTGTTTTTGATATGTTCCGACCAGCACTTCGGCGGGCTTATCTGCCCGAATATGAATGGCATTGGGGATGCGGCCGGTAGGCAATTTTTTGGTCTTCCACGTAGCGCCGCCGTCTACGCTTTTGTACAGCAACGATTTCCCGCCCACCACTGCGCTGTAGTAGAGCTCCGCCGCATTCTGCGGATTCACCGCTACTGAATATATACGCGCTTCGCCGGGCGCGGTCAAGAGCGGGATAGCGGTCCACGTGGCGCCGCCGTCCGTGCTGTACAAGAGGCCATACGATGACGCATACAGGAGCGACTCGTTATCCTCTGCATCAATGACCAGCGTCCACCCTCTCCGCGCACCCGCAAAACTCTGCATTTCTTGTTTCAATTCCTTCCATGTTACACCGGCGTCATCGCTCCGCCACAGGCCGCGGTTTTCTGTCACCGCGTACAGCCGCGTGGGACGCTTCGCATCAATTGCCACTTCTCGCACAATCATCCCAAACCGATAGGCCACCGAACCGGTCGCGCCGCCATCGCCGCTCGCGATGAGCATTCCTGCTGTTTGATCATTCACGACAAAATACACGCGGTTGTGATTGTCCGGCGCGATGGCGATCGCACGGACTTCTTGACCGGGTTTCGCGGTTTCATACACCGACTTCCACACTCGGCCGCAGTCGCGTGTTTTATACACACGAGTGAACGCGGACGCGTACCATGTGCATGGCTCAACTGGATCCACCGCAACAGCGCGCACGGATGCCAGTTCCTGCCCGCCCGCGCGACGCCACTCAATGCCGTTATTGTTGGTCACAAATAACCCATCGCCGGTCGTCCCCGCGTACACGGTTTCCGCGTGATGAGGATCGCTGGCCATCGTAAGCACGTTTGCAGTTACGAATGAACGCACCCCACTTGCGGTTGGAACCACGCTCTGTTGACGCCATGTTTCACCACCATCAACGGTCTTAAACACGCCGCCATCAGGCACGACTTGTTTCTTTGCTGTACCGCAACCGGCGCCGACGAGCACAAGCGCCGCGCTCGCGGCCAGCATAGTTGCAAACGTTCGAGTAGACATATCCTCCTTAAGTTACTAAATAAGAATCAATTGTTCAATCGCCATCTGCGGCGAGACGTTGTGCGCCAGCGCATGGTGTGTTCTCGCCAATGCTTTCACGAGCCCCTTGCCAACGCCTCGTCCCGCCACGCACGCATCATGGGTCACTCGTTCAAACACCGAAATCAGTTCCCGCGCGATGGCACGCTTCTCTTCTGCTTCGCGCGCGCGTCCAAACTGCTGGGCTATCCACCGCAACCGCGCTGACGGCATCTCCTGCAGGACGCGCGCGAGCGCTACGACACGTTCCTCAAACTGCGTAGTGCCTGGCGCGATTCCTGCGGTAACCGGTTCAAACGCGATCATTTGGCACCGTGATCGAATCGTGGGTGCTATCAAATCCGCATGGGTCACCGTGATAATCATCACCCGATCGCCCGGCGGTTCTTCCAATGTTTTTAAAAGGGCATCGCCCGCGGTGCCCGTCAACATCTCCGCGTGACGAATGAGCACCACCTTCCGCACGGCGAGCAGGGGTTTTGTCGCCATAAAACTGATGACCGCACGCGCCGCATCGATGGGGTCCACATCATCCGCACGAAGGGTGGTACAATCGAGTTCGTGATAATCGGGATGAACCGCAAGCTTGCCCTCGTGATTCAATAATTCTTGCGCCCACGCGCGCGCCACCGTGGATTTCCCTACACCCGAGGGCCCCACAAAAAGATACGCGTGCGCCTGCCGTCCGTCTCGCGCAATCTCCGAAAGATGGCGCACGGTTTCTTGATGACCCACGATGCCACGAATCATATTATTATACTACACTATGTACGCGCCTCGTGCAACACATTCTGCAACACTTCCCACGTCCGCATGGCCGCGGTGCGCCACGAAAAACGGGTGGCGTGCCGCGGACCCTCCTGACGCACATACAAATGCCATGCCGCATCGCGCAATGCTTCTTTGAGAACGAGCGGCAGTTCGTCTGATTCGTCAAACCAACGCACAAGTTCGGGACTGGCAATTTCAACGAGCGAACCCGCGCGGCGCGCCACTACGGGCACTCCCGCCGCCGCAGCTTCAAGCAAAGGAATGCCAAACCCTTCATAATGTGAAGGAAATACAAACAGATGCGCCCTGCGTAACAGACTCTGTTTTTCCGATTCCGGTAGCCATCCGAGCCGATACATATCGGATGCATACGGCGATACGGCGATTATTTGATCAATCTCCTCGCTTCCAAATCCGGGACGGCCAATCAGCACCAGTTTCAACGTTTGATACGTGGAATCTTCTTTGACAATCTCAAAAGCGCGAATGAGGTCAAGCGTCCCCTTTTTACGTTCCAAACGTCCGATGTGGACAATGTACGGGTCCTCGGGCACTTTCATGGACAGGGCGGCCTCCTTATGATTACCTCCCGACGCGTCCGCCCCCAAATGAATCACGTGAATCTTCCGAGCGTACGTGTTGCGCAACACATCACCAAAAACATCCTGCACCTCTTGCGCGGTAAACCGTGAAGGAGTAATGAGTCCTACCGCGTGTTTCAGCGCGAATCGCGTGGACCATGTGTGATACCATCGCTGAAAAAAACTATACGCGTCAGGATGGCGCATTGACGCTATATCATGAACGGTCGTCACCGTAGGCGGATGCAAAAGCGGAATCACATGCGCGGGAATAAACAGCACATCGGGCGGACGACGCCACATTTCCCATGAGAGCCCCCATTGCGTCCAAAGGCGATTGAACGGCGTTTCAATGATACGCGATTCCCAATTCTGCGGTATGGTTGCAAGCGCCCCCGCAAGCGGCTCGCGACTATACAAAATCACCCGAACATCGGACGGGATAATAGTTTTCAATTCCTGAATAATCCGCCACGCGTACCATTCCACTCCGGTTTTTTCTGTCACGTTAGCGCGCGAGGCGTCAATGCCGAGGATCATATTATTATGCTGCTTTACGAATCTCATCCTCCGTTTCTGCTTCGGTATAATCTTCCAATCGCCAAACACCATCTACACTAGATTGCGCTCCGCCATCACCCCGTTGTGCCGCAACCAAAAGCTCCACATCCGCCTTATTGCTTGCCAAGTGTTCAAAAACAGTGTTCAATCCGCTTAATCTATTTTCTACGTTGAAATGATTTCTATCAAAAACCACAACACGCGAAATCAATCCCGGTTTATCACGCAACGCTTCCCGCACTTCCGCCACATGACGTTTTTCAACTAATACAATCCCGTGTGATAAATCTGCCTGCAATGCATCTTCTGCTTCCTGTGTTTGATACATAGTACGCACGCGTTCTTGAATGACTCGCGCCTTTTCTCCGCGCATATTAAATGTCTCGTATGCTTTTTCAATCTGCTGACGTTCTTTATATGCCTCTTTCGCAAGATTGCGGCGCTCTCTTTCAAATTCTAAAACCGCCGTTCTATATTCTTTAATGCGCTCCAGTTTTTGTTGAGCCTCCGGTCCCGCGCCAAGGAGAGTTCCTGATTCCGTAATTCGCTTATTTTGTTCCTCAAGCCACCGTTCAATACTTTCTTGTTCGCCGCGCTCTTGCGATGTTTTACCGGTAAATCTACCAATGGCACGCGTGACAAAACCACGTGGTTGTTTGGACACGCGAAGCCGCTCTCGTGCTTCTTCCGCACCCGTCTGCATTTCTTTTAGATGCGCCGTCTCCGACTCGCGTCGAAAGGATGGCAATTCTTCTTCTGCTTTTTGTAAATCTTTTTGCGTTTTCTTCTCGAGCTGGTCCAATTGTGACCGAACGAGCGCATCATTTTGTTCTACGAATTTCCACTCCCGCGGAAGATCTTCCAGTCCCAAAGAATCAACCTTGCGTTCAAACGCACTACCAAAGACACCCCTCATCTGCTCGTACTTCTTTGCGCATTTTTCAAGATCCACTATTTCCTTTTTTTTTGCAATATTTTTAGTGCTTTCGGCAACGGAGCCTAAACCTGCATCACTGAAGCGCTCTCTTGAACGAACGTCATATTCGGCGTTAGTAATCTTGTTCTCATTGCTGAGAGCAGGGCCACTGTCTTTTTGTAGTCTTCGCAAACGCTCAAATTCTTGTGCCGGAAATAACAAGGCCACTTCACTGCCCGTTCGAACGGTATAGGTGTCATCGATAAAGCCCTGACCAAAATAAATAGCCGTAGGATCAGCTCCGGCGTTACCAGGCCCCTGACCACCCAAAGCCCACCCCTCCCCACCTTTTCTAATTTTTTTACCTTTTTTTTCCAAAAAAGCGGTCGTTCGCAAACCACCTTCCTCTACAATGCCACGCAAATTTTGCAGGGGAAGTGCATGCGTAACAAAATCCTGGCGCACATCGCCATGTTCTTCAAACTCATGCTCTAAAAATACCCCTACCTCTTCATTAAAACGCGAACCCTTACGCGTTTCTTGTGATCGTGGAGCGCGCGGCTCCCCCTCGAAATTGCTCATATTATTTTGTTGCTAAAATACTCCTCTTATAACTATCCAAATTCTCAAGCGCGATGCCGGTGCCTTTTACCACAGACAAAAGCGGTTC